>DATAOY010000042.1:0-2040 GCA_036265495.1 Nocardioides sp.
CCTGGATCCCGACCGGCTCGCCGCCGGCCAGCACCGCGAAGTTCAGCGTCCACCGCTGCGGGGTCAGCGCACCCCACTGCCGCCACTGGTGTTGCACGACCGACCGGCCGCGCGGGCCGGGCGGCAGGTCCGTCCAGGGGACCAGGAAGGGCATCGTGGCCGGGTCGTGCACGCCCTCGTCGGCCAGCTCGGCGAGCGCGGCGAGCTGCTCCAGCGAGGGGCTCCGCAGCTCCAGCCGTGGGGTGCGCAGCACCAGCCCGAACAGGGGCCAGACGTCGGTCAACACACCCCGAGTATCCCGACCCTGTCGCCCGATTTAGTCCCGGACGTGCTCGTTCCACTCCTTGTAGCGGTCCACCTCGCCGCGGGTCGCGGCGGAGAAGATCTCGCTGAGCTCCTTGGTGATCGGGCCCGGCTTGCCGGTGCCGACGTTGCGGTCGTCGACCGAGGCGATCGGCACGATCTCGGCCGCGGTGCCGGTGAAGAAGCCCTCGTCGGCCATGTAGAGGTCGGTCCGGACCAGCGCGTGCTCGACCACCTCGTAGCCCTGGTCGCGGGCGATCGTCATCACCGACTCGCGGGTGATGCCGGCCAGCAGGCCCTCCTGGATCGGCGGGGTGATCAGCGTGCGGCCCTTGACGATGAAGATGTTCTCGCCGGTGCCCTGCACGACGTTGCCGGCCGGGGACAGCAGCACCGCCTCGTCGTAGCCGGCCTTGAGCGCGGCGACCTTGGACAGCGAGGAGTTCACGTACTGCCCGGTGCCCTTGCCCTGCGGCGCGATCGAGTTCTGGTTGATGTGCTGCCAGCTCGAGGTCATCGCCCGGCAGCCGTTCGCCATCGCCTCCGGCCCGAGGTAGAGACCCCAGGGCCAGCAGGCGATCGCGACCTCGGTGTGGCTCGGCAGCGGGTTGAGGCCCATCTCGCCGTAGCCGAGATACATGATCGGGCGGACGTAACAGGACTCGACCTCGGCGATCCGGACGACCTCCTTGGTCGCCGCGACGATCTCGGCCTCGGTGAAGTCCGGCTCCAGGAAGTAGACCTTCGCCGACCGGAACAACCGGGCGATGTGGTCGGTCAGCCGGAAGACCGCGGTCCCCTGGCTCGTCCCGTACGCGCGGATGCCCTCGAACACGCCCCAGCCGTAGTGGAGCGTCGGGTTGAGGATGTGGATCGTCGCGTCGTCCCAGTCGACGAGCGTGCCGTTCATCCAGATCTTCTTGGTCGGCGTGATGGGCACGGTCGACTCCTTCGGCGGCTGTGACCCGATCCGGTGCTGCGATCCGGGATTTATGTGGACGTCCTACTACCATCTCATTCGCGACGGCGGGCGCGCCACCCGGTCCGGACGGGGCTTAGACGGGGGTGTGTTGGCTGGTGAGGGCGGCGAGCCTGGCGCCGATCGCCTCGGTCCTGCCCGGGTCGCCGTGGTCGCGGGTGGCCAGGTCGAACGCCACCGCCGCCTCCACCCGCCGCGCCTGGTCGCCGTGCCCGAGGTGGTCGAGCAGGAGGGCGATCGACAGCACGGTCGCGGTCGGGTCGGCGCGGCCCGTGCCGGCGATGTCCGGCGCGCTGCCGTGCACGGGCTCGAACATGCTGGGGTTCGCCCGGCTCACGTCCAGATTACCGCTCGCGGCCAACCCGATCCCGCCGGTGATCGCGGCACCGAGGTCGGTGAGGATGTCGCCGAACAGGTTGTCGGTAACGACCACGTCGAACCGGGACGGCTCGGACACGAAGAACATCGAGGCCGCGTCCACGTGCTGGTAGGCCACGGTCACGTCCGGGTGCTCCCGAGAGACCTCCTCGACCTTGCGCGACCACAGCGAGCCCGAATAAGTCAGCACGTTGGTCTTGTGCACCAGCGTCAGGTGCTTGCGGTCGCGGGCCGCTGCACGCCGGAACGCGTCGCGCACCACCCGCTCGACGCCGAACGCGGTGTTGACGCTGACCTCCGTGGCCACCTCGTGCGGCGTGTCCTTGCGAAGCGCGCCACCGGCCCCGGAGTAAGGCCCCTCGGTGCCTTCGCGGACCACG
>DATAOY010000043.1:0-46035 GCA_036265495.1 Nocardioides sp.
CTCGGCACCGATCGGGAGCTGGAGCACCAGCGGGGTGGAGTTGAGCCGCTCGACCATCATGTCGACGCAGCGGAAGAAGTCCGCACCCGTGCGGTCGAGCTTGTTGACGAAGCACATCCGCGGGACGGAGTACTTGTTGGCCTGGCGCCACACCGTCATCGTCTGCGGCTCGACGCCGGCCACACCGTCGTACACCGCGACCGCGCCGTCGAGGACGCGCAGCGAGCGCTCGACCTCGGCGGTGAAGTCGACGTGGCCCGGGGTGTCGATGATGTTGATCTGGTGGTTCTTCCACCAGCAGGTCGTCGCGGCGGACGTGATCGTGATGCCGCGCTCCTGCTCCTGCTCCATCCAGTCCATGGTGGCTGCGCCCTCATGGACCTCACCGATCTTGTAGGTGATGCCGGTGTAGAACAGGATGCGCTCGGTGGTGGTGGTCTTGCCGGCGTCGATGTGCGCCATGATGCCGATGTTGCGGACCTACTTGAGGTCCGTGGTGATGTCGACAGCCACTGTCGGTTCGTTTCCTTAGGTCAAAGGGGCCGCCGGGCCACGTCGTACGGGATCGCCGTACGACGTCAGGTCACCAGCGGTAGTGGGCGAAGGCCTTGTTGGACTCGGCCATCTTGTGGGTGTCCTCGCGCTTCTTCACCGCGGCTCCGAGGCCGTTGGAGGCGTCGAGGATCTCGTTCATCAGGCGCTCGGACATGGTCTTCTCGCGACGGTCCTGGGCGTACCCGACCAGCCATCTCAACGCGAGGGTGGTGCCGCGTGTTCCCTTGACCTCGATCGGGACCTGGTACGTCGCGCCACCGACGCGGCGGGACTTGACCTCGATGGCCGGCTTCACGTTGTCCATGGCTCGCTTGAGCGTGACCACGGGGTCGGTGCCGGTCTTGTCGCGGCAGCCCTCGAGCGCGGTGTAGACGATGCGCTGCGCCACCTGCTTCTTGCCGTCCTTGAGCACCTTGGACACCAGCTGGGTGACCAGCTGCGACCCGTACACGGGGTCGACGTCGATCGGCCGCTTGGGAGCGGGACCCTTGCGGGGCATCAGGCCCTCTCCTTCTTCGCGCCGTAGCGGCTCCGAGCCTGCTTGCGGTTCTTCACGCCCTGGGTGTCGAGCGTGCCGCGGATGATCTTGTAGCGGACGCCGGGGAGGTCCTTCACCCGGCCGCCGCGGACGAGCACGATCGAGTGCTCCTGGAGGTTGTGGCCGACACCCGGGATGTAGGCCGTCACCTCGACGCCGCTCGACAGGCGCACGCGGGCGACCTTGCGGAGGGCGGAGTTCGGCTTCTTCGGGGTGGTGGTGTAGACGCGGGTGCAGACGCCGCGGCGCTGAGGGGAGCCCTTGAGGGCAGGCGTCTTGGTCTTCGACGCCTTGTCGCGCCGGCCGTTGCGGACCAGCTGCTGGATGGTGGGCACTCGGTTGATCCCTTTCTGTCCCTACCTCAGTACCCGGCGCTGTGCCGGGCACGGTCGTGTTGCATGGTGCGGTGTGCCTGGTGTGATGCGGTGTCCGCGGCTGCCGCGCCGGCGAGGGCGCGAGGCTGGGCACGCGAATGAGCCCGGACGTGCCGGACACGGTGTTCAAGGCTACTCGGGTTGCGCCGACGCACCAAAACGAGATACGTCGCCCCGAGCCTGCCCGGACGGGTCGAGCCGGCCCGAGATGCGTCAGGATCAGGCCACCCGGACCGTGATCCTCTCCGGCTCGGCGTCCGCCTCGTCGCGACGCGGGCGCGCGAAGAGCGCCACCGCCAGGACGACCCCCAGGATCGTGAGCATGCCGCCGCCGAGCAGCGTCCACCGGGCTCCGAAGTGCTGGCCCACCCAGCCGATGATCGGGGAACCGATCGGCGTGCCACCCATCACGATGGTCATGTAGAGGGCCATCACGCGCCCGCGCAGCGCCGGCTCCGACTCCAGCTGCATGGTCGCATTGGCGGAGTTCAGCATGGTGAGGGTGCACAGCCCGATCACCGGGCACATCACGGCGAACGCGACGTACGTCGGCATCAGCCCGGCGACGATCTCGGCGGCGCCGAAGCCGATGGCCGCGCCGGCGACGAGCCGGAGCCGGATGCGGACCCTGCGGGCGGCCAGGAGCGCACCGGCCAGCGAGCCGACGGCCATCGCCGAGCCGAGGATGCCGAACTCGCCCGCGCCCTTGCCGAACACCTGGGTGGCCATCAGGGCCGAGGTGATCTGGAAGTTCATGCCAAACGTACCGGCGAAGAACACCATCACCAGGATCGCCATCATCTTGGGCTGGCTGCGGATGTAGCGCACGCCCTCGATCAGCATCCCGGGCGTGCGCGCGACCGGCTTCGGCGAGTTGAGCAGGGTGGTGTCCATGTGCTCTAGCTGCCAGATGACCGCGCCGTACGACAGCGCGTTGATCAGGATCACCCAGCCGGTGGCCCAGGCACCTCCACCGAGGGCGCCGATCATCAGTCCGGCCACGGCGGGGCCGATGATGCGCGCGGTGTTGAAGGTCGCGGAGTTGAGGCCGACGGCGTTGGTGAGCTCGTCGGGGCCGACCAGCTCGGAGACGAACGACTGGCGGGCGGGCGCGTCGAAGGCCGAGCCGATGCCGAACAGGAAGGCGATCAGGTAGACCTGCCAGACCTGTGCCACGCCGGCGACGGCGAGCACGCCGAGGACCAGGGAGGCCATGGCCATGGTCAGCTGGGTGAGCTGGAGGAGCCGCCGCTTCGGGAAGCGGTCGGCGATGACTCCCGCGTACGGCGAGAGGAGCAGCACCGGCAGGAACTGCAGGCCGGTGGTGATGCCGAGGGCGGTGCCGCTGCCGTCGGTGAGGCGGAGCACCAGCCAGTCCTGCGCGACGCGCTGCATCCAGGTTCCGGTGTTGGACACCAGGCTGCCGAGCGCGTAGCGCCGGTAGTTCGGGTTGTGCAGGGCTCGGAAGGTGGGGCTCAAGATCAGCTTTCGATGATGGTGCGGTCGTGGTCAGTCGGTGGTGGCGAGACGCTCCAGCAGCGGCGCCGCGCGGCGGAGGGTGTCGCGCTCGTCGGCGGTGAGGTCGCGCAGGCGGCGGGCCAGCCAGGCGTCGCGGCGCGCGCGGTCGGCCAGGAGCGTCGTACGGCCCTGGTCGGAGAGGACGACGACGACCTGGCGGCCGTCGGTCTCGTGCGCCCGGCGTACGACGTAGCCGCCCTCCTCGAGGGCGTTGACGATGCGGCTCATGCTGGGCGGCTGGATCCGCTCGTGGGAGGCGAGCTCCCCGACCGTGAGGTCGCCGTTGCGGAACAGGCACCCGAGCACCGCCATCGCACCCATGCTCAGGTAGTTGTCGGGATGCCGCTCGCCGGCCAGCCGGCGGCGCAGGCGCATCACGCTGAGGCGCAGCTCGCTCGCGAGCCCGGCATCGGTCCGGGCGGCCATCTGGACGGTGGGCATGTCGTTAGCATAACTCATTACCCTCGCTAACCATTCCGGCACCCAGCAGATGGCTCCGCATGTCCCAGGTCGGCGTCGCTACGCCGCCTCGCAGGCTCAGGTGAAGAGCTCGGTGATGGGGTGGATGGCGAAGTAGGCGAGGAACAGGCCGGCGACCACCCACATCAGCGGGTGGACCAGTGCGGCCTTCCCCTTCACCGCCTTGATCAGGACGTAGGCCAGGAAGCCGGCGCCGATGCCGACGCTGATGGAGTACGTGAACGGCATCAGGATGATCGTCAGGAACGCCGGGATCGCGATCTCGGCGTCGTCCCAGCTGATCCCCTTGACCTGCTGCATCATCAGGAAGCCGACCAGCACCAGCGCAGGGACGGCGGCCTCGCTCGGGATCACGCTGACCAGCGGCGCCAGGAAGATCGAGAACAGGAACAGCACGCCGGTCACGACGGAGGCCAGGCCGGTGCGCGCGCCCTCGCCGACGCCGGACGCGCTCTCGATGTACGACGTGTTGGACGAGACCCCGGCAGCACCACCGGCCGCGGCCGCGAGCGAGTCGACGACCAGGATGCGCTGGGTGTTCGGGGGGATCCCCTCGGAGTCGAGGAGCCCGGCCTCGGCGCCGATCGCGGTCATCGTGCCCATGGTGTCGAAGAAGTCGGCGAGCATCAGCGTGAAGATCAGCAGCAGCGCGGTCACCACGCCGGCCGACTGGAACGACCCGAGCAGGCTGAAGTGCCCGAGCGTGTCGAAGCTGGGCGTGTCGGCGATCTTGTCGGGCCACTTCGGGACGTTCAGGCCCCAGCCGCCGGTCGGGTTCTCGACGCTGGAGCCGAAGTGGCCGATGCTCTCGACGATGATCGCCAGGAGGGTCGTGCCGAGGATCGAGAGCAGGATGGCTCCCCGGACGCGCTTGACCCAGAGCGTGATCACCAGCGCCAGACCGAGCGCGAACACGATCACCGGCCAGCCCTGCAGGTAGAACCCGGACCCGAGCCCGACCGGGACGGTGCTGTGCGCGGCATCGGGCGTACGGCGTACGAACCCGGCGTCGACGAAGCCGATGAACGCGATGAACAGACCGATGCCCACCGAGATCGCCAGCTTCAGCTGCGCGGGTACGGCGTGGAAGACCGCCGCCCGGAGCCCGGTCAGGACCAGGCCCAGGATGACCAGGCCCTCGATCACGATCAGCCCCATGGCGTCGGCCCACGTCATCTGCTGGGCGACCGAGACGGCCAGGAAGGCGTTGAGGCCGAGCCCGGTGGCCAGTGCCATCGGGTAGTTGGCGACGACGCCCATCAGGATCGTCATCACGCCGGCGACCAGCGAGGTGCCGGCCGCGATCGACGTGAAGCCGTCGGCACCGCCGAGGTGGGCCCCGCTCTTGTCGACCGCTCCGGACAAGATGATCGGGTTCAGCACGATGATGTAGGCCATCGTGAAGAACGTGACGACACCGCCGCGGAACTCACGCTCGACGGTGGAGCCGCGCTCGCTGATCCTGAAGAACCGGTCCAGCCCGCTCTGGTGCCCGCGAGGGGCATCTCGCCGCGGGGTGGGACCGCGCTTGGTCCGGTCGGACGACTGGCTTCGGGTCATGCTCTCGCCCTCGGGCTGATCCGTCACGGCGGCAGCATGCCAGAGCCGGCCGCGCTCGGGAAGCATCGCGGACAGGATGGTTGCCCGACTCCTAGAGTGGTCCCATGGAGCTGCGCGACGACCAGCCGACGGTGCGCGAGATCGGCAACCGCACCTACCTCGTCGCCGACGTGGAGCCCCTCGACGTGGACGGCGTACGCACCGTCGAGGTGGGCGTCGCTCTGTGGGTGGTCGGGTTCGTCGCCCTGCTCCCGTTCTACGGCCGCCTGCGCGACGCCGGGCACGGGTGGATGCTGTGGACGTGTGCCGCAGGGGCCGGGCTCGGACTGCTCGGGCTGGAGTACTGCCGACGCCGCAGGCGCGCCCGCGCCGCACTGCGTGAGGCGGCCGAGCGTGCCGAGCCGGCCGCCTGACCGACCTGTCTCGACGCCGGCCGTCAGAACGTGTCGAGGTCGTCCTCGAAGTCGTCGACCACCGGCTCGGGCAGTGGCACCGGCTCGTGCCGCTTCGCCAGCCGGACCTCGGAGTGGGCCCCGCAGCCGTGGCTGAAGGCCACGACCTTGCCGTCGTCGTTCGCGTCGCCGTTCGCGCAGACCCCGAAGCTCTCGGCGAGCGATCCGGAGATGCGGATCAGGAAGCCGCAGGTCGAGCACGGCTCGGGCGCGGACTGCGCGAGCGGCGCCTCGGGGCCGGCATCGCCGTCGAACCACCGCTGAGCGGCCGCCTCGCGTCCCTCGGGTGACAGCGTGCGGATGCGACCGAGCCCGAGGTCCTTGGCCACGGCACGGATCTGGGCCCGGGCGTCGGGGTCGAGCGGGTCGTCACCGAAGGAGTACGTCGGCACGAGCCGTGGGTCGTCGTCGGCCACCGGCAGCAGGTCGCCGGGCGACAGGTCGCCGGGCTTGATCCGCTCTCGGTAGGGCACCCAGATGGGCGCCACGATCGCGTCGGCGCCCGGGACCAGCACGATCTCGGCGACGGTGACGTTCTTCTGCCGGGAGGCCCGCACGACGGTCACCGACCACCGCCACCCGACATAGCCGGGCCGGCGGCAGTCGAACAGGTGCGTGACCACGCGGTCGCCCTCGGGGTCGGCGGAGAGGTGGTCGCCCACGTCGGCCGGGTCGACCTCGGCCAGCAGCGCCTCGCGAGCCACGTCGACGGCGGCCATGGCCACCGCGTCGGCCTTCGCGGAGGTGCGCGGACGCCCGATCGCCACGGTCGACACCTCGGCCTCGTCACCGCTCATGGGGCCATGATGACCGATCCCCGCGGCTACGGCGAACGAACGCGGCAGCGCCGCTCGCCGCGGCAATGCTGCGGTCAGGCAGTCGGGACTTCGTCCCCCCTGCCCCTCGGCGCTCGTGCAGGATGGAGTCATGAGCTTGCCCGAAGGGTCTGATCGCAGGACGGCCATGGACTCCATGGCCTCCGGCGTGAAGGGCACCGGGCGTGGTCTGGCCTCCGTCGCCCGCGGGACGGGCCGGTTCAGCCGCTTCGCCTTCCGCTCCGCGCGTCGTGCCGCCGCGGCCGAGGGTGCCGACAGCAGCGGGCTGGCCCGGCTGATCGAGCTCGGCGCCCTGAACGCCGCGGCCGACGCGGCGGTCGCGATCTCACTGGCCGGCACGCTGTTCTTCCAGATCCCCACCGGCGAGGCGCGCGGCCAGATCTCGCTGTTCCTCGGCCTGACCATGCTGCCGTTCGCGGTCGTGGCACCGCTGATCGGGCCGGTGCTCGACCGCTTCAGCCACGGCCGGCGCTGGGCGATCGGCGCGACCATGGCGGCCCGCGCCTTCCTGGTGTGGGCGCTCGCGTCGTCGATCAACGGTGACTCGATCTGGCTGTTCCCGGCGGCGCTCGGCGTGCTGGTCTGCTCCAAGGCGTACAACGTCGCGCGGGCGGCCGCCGTACCCCGGCTCCTGCCGGAGGGCCTCACCCTGGTCACGGCGAACGCTCGGATGTCCATGGCGGGGATGGTCGGCGTCGCCGTGTCCGCACCGATCGCCGCAGGGGCGGCGGCGATCGGGCCGGAATGGTCCCTGCGCTACGCCTTCGTGGTCTTCGTCATCGCGACGGTCCTCGCGATCCGGCTCCCCGGTCGCGTCGACTCGACCCAGGGCGAGGACGACCTCGGCTTCCTGTCGGGCGAGAGCCCCGAGACCGCCCAGCAGGCCACGGACCGGGCCGCCCAGCAGGGCGCGAAGCAGGCCACGAGGCAGGCCACGGAGCCGGCTCCCGACCACGGCAAGGTCCGCATCCCGGCGTCGATGGCCTTCGCCCTGCGCGCCAACTGCGGCCCCCGCTGGCTCTCGGGCTTCCTCACCCTGTTCATGGCGTTCCTGCTGCGCGTGCACCCGATCTCCGGCCACTCGCCCCAGTTCCTGCTGGCCGCCGTCATCGGCGCCGCGGGCCTGGGCAACTTCGTCGGCATCGCCGTGGGCTCGGTGATGAAGGGGGTGAACCCGAAGCTCACCGTGGTCCTGGCGATGTTGGCCGGCGCGGCCGCGGCGGTCCTCGCCGCGCTGACCTACGGGCTGTTCTCCCTGGTGGTGCTCGGCTTCGTGGCCGGCCTCGCGCAGTGCCTGGCCAAGCTGTCGCTGGACTCGACGATCCAGCGCGACGTCCCCGAGCGGGTGCGCACCAGCGCCTTCGCCCGCAGCGACACCACGCTGCAGCTCGCCTGGGTGATCGGCGGCTTCGTGGGCATCGCGCTCCCGGCCAGCCCCCGGCTCGGCCTCACCACCGCGGCGGTGGTGCTGGTGGCGTGGTCGCTGTTCGTGCTCGCCGGGCCTGGACGACGTACGCCGCAGCCCGCGCCCGCTCGCGCCGCCTGAGCCCCCACGTCACCGACCGGGTTCCGGGACGCGGCGCTCGCCGCCCGCAGGCGCTCGGTCGGAGCCGGACGCTCCTCGCCCTTCGCGTTCCCTGACACGCCTTCGCGCGCGTGTCACAGCTCGAGCTCGTCGGCCAGAGCGCGGAGCAGCTTCGCGGTCGGCCGCGCCTGGCTGCGCTCCGGAGGGCGGCCGTGCCGGTAGGCCTCCCCCACGCCGTCGAGGAGCCGGATCAGGTCCTCGACGATCGGGACCATCTCCTCGGGCTTCTTGCGGCGCGCGTGCGACTGGTTGCGCACGACCGAGGCGGGCGCGTCGAGGATCCGCACCTGGAGCGCCTGGTCGCCGCGCCGGCCCTGGGCGATCCCGAACTCCACCCGGGTGCCGGCCTTGAGCGTGGTCGTGCCCTGCGGCAGCGCCTCGGCGCGCACGTAGACGTCGGGTCCGTCGTCCTGCGACAGGAACCCGAACCCCTTGTCGGCGTCGAACCACTTCACCTTGCCAGTCGGCACGTCGATCCCTCTTCCACCAGCTGCCCCGAGACCCGGGGGACGGCCAAGCCTAGGCGTCCGCCGGTGAGATCTTCCAACCGATTGCCCGGCACCGCCCCGGCGCCAGGTCGGTCAGGGTCAGGGCAGCCGGGCCGCGACCACCCGGTCGAGGACGCCGAGCGGGAGCGAGCCGCCGTCGAGCACGGCGGAGTGGAAGCGGCGTACGTCGAAACGGTCGCCCTGGCGCTGCTCGGCCCGATGACGGATCCGCTCGATCTCCAGCCGGCCCACCATGTACGACGTCGCCTGGCCGGGCACACAGATGTAGCGGTCGACCTCGGGACGACACACCCCTTCGGTCAGCGGGGAGTTGGCCACCATGTAGTCGATCGCCTGCTGCCGGCTCCAGCCCAGCGCGTGCAGCCCGGTGTCGACCACGAGCCGGCAGGCCCTCATCGAGTCGGCGCTGTACATCCCCATCCGGTCGATCGAGGCGGAGTACAGCCCCATCTCGTCGGAGAGCCGCTCGCTGTAGAGCCCCCAGCCCTCGGCGTACGCCGAGTTGTGCAGGTGCCTGCGGAAGACCGGGACCGTGTCCGGCAGCTCGGCCGCGATCGCCAGCTGGAGATGGTGCCCCGGCACCCCCTCGTGGAAGGCCATCGCCTCGAGCTCGAAGCGCCCCCAGGACGACGGATCCTCGGTGTTGACGAAGAACGTGCCGCCCCGGGAGCCGTCGGTGGCCGGAGCGAAGTAGAACGCCTTCGCACCCACCTGCGTGCCCTCGACCGCGCAGGGCGCCTTCGGCACCACCTCGAACCAGTCACCCATCGCGGCCTCGGCCCGGGCCAGCGCCACCTTCGACTGCTCGACGAGCTCGTCGGCGTGCTCGAAGTGCAGCTTCGGGTCGGTCCGCATCGCGTCGAAGATCTGCTCGAGGTCGTCGGTGCCGACCACCTCGGGGCCGAGCGCGCGGTACTCGTCCGCGAGCTTCGCCACCTGGGCGAGCCCGATCTCGTGGATCTCCTGGGCGGACTTCTCGGTGGTGGTGAAGTAGCGCAGGCTCGCGGCGTACGCCTCGTCGCCACCGGACAGCCACGACAGCCCGCATCGCTCCTCGGAGCGGGCCTCGGGGAGCATCTCGCGCAGGGCGTCGCGGAACGCCGTGAAGCCGGGGCGCACCGAGCGCTCGATCGCGGCCCGGAGCTCACCGCGGAGGGCGTCGGCGTCCACGCCGTCCGGGACCTGCACCGCGGAGACGGCGGGGTCGGCGTCGACAGGGGTGGCCAGCAGCCGGTCGAGCTGCTCCAGGGTCTCGGTGACGGCGAAGGCGGCCGACACCCACCCGTCGGCGGCGGCCTCGCGCGTGCGCACGGCCAGCTCCTGGAGGTGCTCGCCCACTGCGTCGAGCTTCGCGGGCATCTGCTCGGCGACGGCCCGGTCCGGCACGGACAACAGACCGAGGACGAGCGCGAGCTGCCGCTGGGGTCCGCTCACCGGGTTGGCGGAGAGCCCGGTCAGCGGAGTGGCGGTCAGGTCTGCCGCGGTCGTCGCCGAGGCGACGAGGACCTCGCGGGTGAGCCGCTGGTCGTCGTCCAGCCCGCCGGGATCGAGCGCGTCGGCCCGCGCCACCAGGTCGCGGAGCTCGGCGACATGGCGGTCCTCGGCCTCGCGGCTGGCGTGCTCCCACTCGCCGACCGCGGTGTAGTCGCCGAGCATGTGCCGGAAGGTCGGCTGGAAGCGGAGGGTGGCCTCCCAGAACTCGTCGGCCAGCTGCTGGAGATCGTCGCTCACAGGACGTCCTTCCGGGAGAGGGTCGGTCGCGACCAACCTAGCCAGGCCCCCGGTCCGGCGTCAGGCCTCTCCCGTGGCGTCGGCCGGTCAGGCCGGCCCGTGTCCGGTGCCTGCCAGCCCGAGCCTCTCGGCCGTCTCCTCGCGCATCTGGATCTTCCGGATCTTCCCGGTCACCGTCATCGGGAACTCGTCGACGATCAACACGTAGCGGGGGATCTTGTAGTGGGCGAGCCTGCCGGTACAGAACTCCCGCACCTGCTCGGCGTCCAGCGGCGCTGCCCCGTCGCGCAGCTTGATCCAGGCCGCGAGCTCCTCGCCGTACGTCGCGTCGGGCACGCCGATGACCTGCACGTCCTCGATGTCCGGGTGGGCGAAGAGGAACTCCTCGATCTCGCGCGGGTAGATGTTCTCCCCGCCGCGGATGACCATGTCCTTGATCCGGCCGACGATGTTGCAGTAGCCGTCGTCGCGCATCTCGGCGAGGTCGCCGGTGTGCATCCAGCCGTCGGCGTCGATGGCCTCGTCGGTCTTCTCCTGGTCGTCCCAGTAGCCGAGCATCACCGAGTAGCCGCGGGTGCAGAGCTCGCCGGGCTGACCGCGCTCGACCGTCTCGCCGGTGACCGGGTCGACCATCTTGATCTCGACGTGCGGGTGCACCCGCCCGATGGAGGCGGTACGGCGCTCGAGGTCGTCGTCCGCGCGGGTCTGGCACGACACCGGACTGGTCTCGGTCATCCCGTAGGCGATCGACGCGGCCTCCATGTGCATCTCGTTGACGCAGCGCTTCATCACCTCGACCGGGCAGATCGAGCCGGCCATGATCCCGGTGCGCAGGCTGGTCAGGTCGTGCTCGGCGAAGCTCGGGTGGTTCTGCATCGCGATGAACATGGTGGGCACGCCGTACACCGCGGTGCACCGCTCCTGCGAGATCGCATCGAGGGTGATGCCGGGGTCGAACCCCGGCGCGGGGATCACCATGGTGGCACCGTGGCTCGTGCAGCCGAGGTTGGCCATCACCATCCCGAAGCAGTGGTAGAAGGGAACCGGGATGCAGAGCCGGTCCTCCTCGGTGAAGCCGATCAGCTCGGTCACGATGAAGCCGTTGTTGAGGATGTTGCGGTGGCTGAGGGTGGCGCCCTTCGGGTAGCCGGTCGTGCCGGAGGTGTACTGGATGTTGATCGGGTCACCCGGCTCGAGGGTGCGCATGCGCTGGTTCAGGATGTCGGCGTCATGGGACTCGCCCGCGGAGACCAGGTCGTCCCAGTCGGGTGTGTCGAGGTAGACGACGCGCTCGAGGTGCGGGTTCTGGCCGCCCGTCTCCTCGACCATCGCGCGGTAGTCGCTGGTCTTGAAGCTCGAGGCCGCGACCAACAGGCGCATGCCCGACTGGTTCACGGCGTAGGAGAACTCATGGGTGCGGTACGCCGGGTTGACGTTGACCAGGACCGCGCCGATCTTCGCCGTGGCGTACTGCGTGATCGTCCACCGCGCGCTGTTGGGTCCCCAGATGCCGACCCGATCGCCCTTCTCGATTCCGGCCGCGATCAGCCCGCGGGCGACGACCTCCACCGCGCGGTCGAGCTCGCGCCAGGTCCAGCGCCGGCCGGTGGCGAACTCCACCAGGGCCTCGCGATCGGGGAAGCGCGCCACGGTGCGGTCGAGATTGGCGCCGATGGTCTCCTCGAGCAGGACCGGCTCGTGCTCACCCCTCGCGTAGGACTCCATGCCTTGCGAACCTACGCTCGGTGTCAATCGCCTCGCGAGCCACCTCGCTGCGGCCGCTCCGGCCGCTCCCCCCCGGCTACGCCGGGTACCGAGGTCGTCGCTCACTAGGGTGGGGAGCGTGGACACCGAGGCCGTGCTGCGGCTCATGCAGGACGTCGCCGAGGAGGTCGTGAACCCGCGCTTCCGCTCGCTGTCGTCGGGCGAGATCGACGAGAAGGGCCCAGGCGACCTGGTCACAGCCGCCGACCGGGAGGCCGAGGAGCTGATCACGGCCGCGCTGCGCGCGGCGTACCCCGGCGCGATGATCCTGGGCGAGGAGACGTACGCCGGCAAGCGCGAGCTGATGCGGGAGTTCTGGGCGGCGGACCACGCGTTCACCGTGGACCCGGTCGACGGGACCAAGAACTTCGTGCACGGGTCGCGCGACCACGCGGTGATGGTCGGTGAGGTCAAGGGCGGTGAGGCCGTGCGTGGCTGGATCTGGCAGCCCCAGCACGAGCAGGCGTACGTCGCGGAGCTCGGCGGCGGTGCGTGGCGCAACGGCGAGCGGGTCACCCGGCCGCCGACGCCTCCGAGGTCGGAGCTGCGCGGCGTCACCTCCCGCCGGAAGTGGCTCGGCCGGTCGCTCGCCGCCGACCTCCGGCCGCTGGAGCTGACCTGGGTCTCGTGCGGCATCGACTATCCCCACCTGGCGGAGGGCGACGCCGACTACGTCGTCTACGGCCGCGCCAACCCGTGGGACCACGTCCCCGGCGGGCTGATCCTCACCGAGGCGGGGGGCTTCCTCGGCACCGACTCCGGCGGCCCGTACCGGCCGACCGACGACCACGACGTCGAGGGCGCGGCGCCGCGCGCACTGGTCGCGGCCGCCGACCGGGCGACGTACGACGCCATCGTGCCGCTGATCTGACGACCGGTCCGGGCGCCTGCTGCGTCGGGCGACTGCATCGCGTCGAAGCGCCCTCACTCGACTCGGATCGTGACACCTTCCCCGAGGTCGATGGTGGCGCCGGGGACCAGCTGGACGGCGACGCCGGGTCGCAGGTCCTCGGCGGGCCGGCCCGGCTGCACCACGACCGTGCCGTTGGTCGAGCCGAGATCGGTGACCACGGCCGAGCCCTGATCGGGGCCGGTGCCGGGCCGGACCTCCAGGTGGGTCGACGAGATCTCCTGGTGGGGGCTCGGCACGGTCACCACCCGGGTCTGCTCGTCGCTGCCGTAGCGACCGGCATCGGGGGCGCGCCCGACCACGACCGCGCGGTCGACGTCGACGACCTCTCCGCTCGGGAAGACCAGCCGGGCGACGGTCGTGCTCGCGGGCTCGGCGTCCGCGGGACGCTCGTGCACCGGCGTGACCGCGAGGTCGGGACTGGTGAGCGGGTCGAACGCCGAGCTGCCGAGCGGGCCGGGCACGGGCACCGGCGCACCCGGGATCGGCGCCCCCGGTGGCGGCATGGGCGGGTCGGGCTCGGGCGCAGCCTCGGGAGCCGGCTCGGGAGTCGGCTCGGGAGTCGGCTCCGGCTGGGGCTGCAGCTGCGGATCGGGAGGCAGGATCCGCGCGGGGCGCGGCGGCTCGGGTGGCTCGACGGGTACCGCGACCGCTTCGGCATCGGGGGTGGTGACGGCGCCGGTGGTCGCGGGGTGCTCGACGCCCGCGACGCGCACCAGCCCCGGCCCGACCGGGTACGGCGCGCCCTCGGCGTCGGCGACGCGCACCCGGAGGCCGGTCACTGCGCTGACGTTCTGCTCGACCCACGTGGTGTCGGCCGAACCGGACACCGTGACCGGTCCGTCCTTCGTGGTGAGCTCGGCCTCGCCGGCCCCGCGGATCACGATCTTCACGTCGCCATCGTTGCCGCTGACGAGCACGAAGCCGGGCAGCTCCCGCAGCCCGCCCTTGATCAGCGCATCGAGCACCTCGTCGAAGCCGGCGCCCTCGTCGACCGCCTCCCAGAGCCCGGCGACGCGGGCCTTGGCGGCGGGCGGCAGCAGGACGATGACGTCGTCGCCGAGGACGCCGTACCAGTCCCCGGGCACCACGGTGCGGGTCACGGTCACGACAGGGCTCCCAGCTTCTCGTGCTGACTCTCGCGCTGGCGCCGGGAGTCGGCGGTCCGTTCGTCGGCCAATCCCACCACATCGACGACCACCGCGGTGGCGTTGTCGATGCCTCCCGCGGCCAGCGCCGAGGCGACCACGCCTTCAGCGGCGTCGCTCGGATGGGCGTTCGTCCGGAGCACCTCGGCGATCTCCGCGTCGCGGAGGAGGTCGGTCACGCCGTCGGAGCACAGCAGCACCCGCTCGGCATCGGTCAGCGGGACCACGAAGAAGTCCGGGTCGGGCGGGTCCGGGCCCCCGAGCGCGCGGGTCACGATGTGCCGTTCAGGGTGCACCATCGCCTGCTCCTCGGTGATCCGGCCGGAGTCGACCAGCTCCTGCACGACGCTGTGGTCGGTGCTGACCCGATGGAGCCGACCACCGGTGAAGCGGTAGATGCGCGAGTCGCCGAGGTTGACCAGGAGCCACTGCGGACCGTCGTCCTCCTCGACCAGGATGGCGATCACGGCGGTGGTGCCGCCCTGCCAGCGTCCGCCGTCGCTGCCGCGGTGGGTCGCGCCGTACTCCGAGAGCCGGCGCTGGCAGTCCCGCAGCGTCGCCAGCACGGCCTGGGAGCCGCGGCGCGCGTCGTACCCGACGGCGACGAGCCGGGCGAACTCCTCCACGACGATCCGGCTGGCGATGTCACCACCGTCGTGGCCGCCCATGCCGTCGGCGACGACGAAGACCGGGGGGTCCGCCAGCAAGGAGTCCTCGTTGACCTCGCGCACCAGGCCGACGTCGGTGGCCACTCCGTAGTGGAGCTCGACCTGGTCGACGCGCCGGCCGCGAGGCTCCTCCGGGCCGTTCATCGCGTCTCGCGACCGGACCCGCACCTGGGGCGGCCCGCTAGCGTGGGGACGATGGGCACCTCGTCCTCCCCGGGCTCCGTCGAGGGCAGGGGACACCGCTCCCTCGCCGACCAGTTCCGGAGCTGGCCGGACGATCGCCTCGTGCGGTTGCTCAGGGCACGATCCGACCTGTCGACTCCCGCCCCGGCCGACTCCAGCCAGCTGGCGTCGCGCGCCGCCACGCGGTCGTCGCTGAACCGTGCCCTCGATCTGCTCACGCGCCTCGAGCTCTCCGTCCTTGATGCCCTCGTGGCATCGGGGCAAGCCACCGAAGCCGAACTCGTGGACATCCTCGACGCGGATCGCGCCGCTGTCGAGGGCGCCTGCCGACGCCTGGTCGACCTGGCACTGGCGTGGGAGAACGCCGCCGGCCTGCGACCGCTCACCGGTGTGCCGGACGCGCTCGGCTCGCTGTCCGACCTGCATCCGATGACCGGGCGTACGCCGGCCGAGGCCGCGGAGCTCATCCGCGAGGTCTCCCCGGCCGCCCGGGCGATGCTCGAGCACGTCGAGCAGGGCCCCGGCGAGGCGGATGCCGGGTCGGCGCGGCACCAGATCGTGCCGGCCGACGCGGCCACGCCGGCCGAGGAGCTGCTCTCGCGCGGACTGCTCGTGCCCGGTCGACCGGGCCTCGTGCAGGTCCCCGGTGAGGTTCAGATCGCGCTGCGCGGAGGGCACACGACGCGCGAGCGCATCGACGTACCTCCGGCCGTCGCGACGTCCGAGCGCGCGACCGACCTGGTCGACCGCTCGGCGGCGGGCGCGGCCTTCGACGCCGTACGCCGGTTGGAGCTGCTGGTCGACCACTGGGGCACCGCGCCGCCGATCGCGCTCCGCACCGGTGCCGTGGCGGTCCGCGACCTCAAGGCGACCGCCGACGTGGTGCAGCTCGACGAGGCGGCGACGGCCTTCCTGGTCGAGCTCGCCGCCGCGGCCGGGTTGGTGGCGACCTGGCCCGACTCCGACGGCAACCCCGCCTGGACCCCCACGGATGCGTTCGACGTCTGGTGCGACGAGCCGGCGGCCCAGCGCTGGCGGAGGTTGGCGACCGCGTGGCTGGAGACGGAGCGGCTGCCGTCCCTGGTCGGCACGCGCGACGACGGCGGCAAGGCCCGCAACGCGCTGGATCCCGAGCTGACGAGCCGGATCGCCCCCGAGACGCGGGCGATGACGCTCGCCGTACTGGCCGGGCTCCCCGCGGGCGAGGTGCTGGCGACCGGACCCGGCCCGGCCTCGGTGGTCGCGCGGCTCGCCTGGGAACGGCCCCGACGCCCACCGTCGCGCGCCCAGCAGGTGGTGGCCGCCCTCGAGGAGGCCGCCTGGATCGGACTCGTCGCCCTCGGCGGGCTCGCGTCGTACGGCGCGGCGCTGTTGGCCGGTCACGACCCGGCCGCGCTGCTCACGCCTCTCCTGCCGACGGAGGTCGACGAGGTGCTGATCCAGGCCGACCTGACCGCGGTCGCCCCGGGCCCGCTGACGCGGGAGCGGGCTCGCGACCTCCATCTCCTGGCCGACGTCGAGTCACGCGGGCAGGCGACCGTCTACCGCTTCACGGCCTCGTCGGTACGCCGAGCGTTCGACGCCGGCTGGGCCGCGCACGAGGTGCACGCGTTCCTCGACGCCGTGTCGCGCACGCCGGTCCCTCAGCCACTGAGCTACCTCGTCGACGATGCCGCGCGGACCTTCGGGACCGTCCGGGTCGGACACGCCGAGGCCTTCGTGCGCGCGGACGACGAGACCGCGCTCGCGGAGGTGCTCCACCATCCACGCGCCGCCGCGCTCGGGCTCCGGCGGATCGCCCCGACCGTCCTGGTCAGCACCACGCCCCTGGACGTGCTCCTTCCCCGGCTGCGCGAGCTCGGCGTCTCGCCGCTCGTGGAGAGCATCGACGGCACCGTCCACGTCGCGCGGCCCGACCGGCTCCGGGCCCGGCCGCGCGCTCCTCGCCGTACCGAGGACGCCCGGCTGGAGGCACGGCTCGCCCAGGTCGTCACCGCGATCCGGTCCGGTGACCGGGTCGCCCGGACCCGCGCGCCCGCGTCGGCGGAGCTGACCCCGATCGGTTCCCTCGCGGCCCTGCGCGAGGCGGTCGAGGCCGGCCGGACCGTGCTCATCGCGTACGTCGACAACCACGGCGTCTCGAGCGAGCGGATCGTCGACCCGATGCGCGTCGACGGCGGCTGGCTGACCGCCCGCGACCACCGGGCCGACGACGTCCGGCAGTTCGCCGTCCACCGCATCCGAACGGTCAATCCGGTGGACACCGCTCCGTAGACTGGACATGTGGATTTCATCCGCTACGCCGAGTCGTCGGCAGCCCTGCTCAACGCGGAGCTGACCGACCGTGACTCCGTGGTCGCGCACCTCGCCGCTCGTGCGTGGCTGCAGGCTCAGGTCACGGATCGCGACGCGGTCGTGCTGCGGCGCTTCCAGAAGGACCTGCGGCCGGCGTTCGTCGCCTCGGCCGACGACGACGCGCAACGGGTGGTCGACGTGGTCAACGCACTGCTCGAGCGTCACCCGATCACGCCGCGGATCGCCGACCACAACCCGGCCCACCTGCACATCCACGTCGCGAACAAGGCCGCCAGCGTCGCCGACCTGCTGATCGGCGAGTCCCTGCTCGGCCTGGCCACCCTGATCTGCGACCTCGGCCCGACCCGGCTCGGGGTCTGCGCGGCCGCCCCGTGCACCAACGTGTACGTCGACACCTCGCCCAACCAGTCGCGCCGGTACTGCTCCGAGCGCTGCTCCTCGCGGGCCAACGTCGCGGCGTACCGCGCCCGCCAGAAGGCTGCCGCGGGGTGATCGGGGGCGTGTCGGTTTCACCGCTTAGGCGGTGAAACCGATGCTTCTTGGCCGAAGCATCGGTCAGTAAGCGTCGGATTCACCGCGTAAGCGGTGAATCCGACGAAGGCAGCTCCCCGGATCGCGTGGCCGTCTCCGAGCCCGGGCAGGTGATCCCGAGACGGCGCACACACCCTCGACCACAGCCTCAACCACCGGCGGCTCGGTGCTCGAGACCGACCCGCTCGATGATCTGCGCGCCCTTCCGGACCCCGTCGCGGGATCGGATGTCGGCACCGATGGCCGTCATCCGCTCGCGCAGGTCGGTGTCGCCCAGCAGCCGCTCCACCGCGCCGACCAGCTCGTCGTCGGCGAAGGCGTACGTCGCGAGCCGCACCCCGAAGCCCGACTCGTGCACACGCTGGGCGTTGTCGTACTGGTCCCAGAAGAGCGGCAGCAGGATCATCGGCTTCCCGAAGTGCATGGCCTCGGTGGTCGTGTTGTTGCCGCCGTGGGTGATCACCAGGTCGACCTGGGGCATCAGCGTGGTCTGCGGCAGGGTCGCGGCGCCGGTCATGTTCTCGGCGAGCCGCAGCTCGTCCGCACGCGGCCCCATGCTGACGATCACCCGGTGCCGAGTGGTGCCGAGGACGTCGATGAGGCGCTGCATCAACGCGATGTCGGCGCTGCCGAGAGAGCCGAGCGAGAGGTAGATCAGCCCGCTGCCGTCGGGCCGGTCCGCGAGCTCGGGCGGGACGACGTACCGCTCGTCGGTCTCACGGACGCTGGAGTCGATCCGGTGCCAGGTCGGGCCGAGCGGGCGGGCGTCGGTGTAGTCCAGCTCGCGCGGGTAGACGTAGAGGTTCGCGTACGGCGACGCGTGCATGAAGTCCCGCGGCGACAGTGGCGGCGCTCCTTGCGACCGGCACCACGCGTCGAAGGCCGTCCAGGTCTCCGCGTGCGTGCGGTCGAACTCCTCCAGGAACGCCGCCCACCCCGGGCGATCGTCGGCGGCGTAGCCCGAGAACACCGGTGGGATGTCGTCCCCCCGGATCTCGAGCGGGTTGCACGACACGATCCGGACGAAGGCACCCTGAGCGGTCATCAGCGCCGGGAACGACACGACGTTGTCCTCGACGATCACGTCGGGCCGGTGGCGCGCGATGATCTCGCGCAGCTGGGGCTCGCAGTAGCGGGCGCCGTCGATCAGGGCTTGGTACGTCGGCTGCACGAACGTCGCGAGCTGCTCGATCGTCGGTTTGGCGAACTCCGGCGCGGTCTCGTTGATGAAGTCGATCCAGAACTGTCCCGCGGCCTCCGCCCCGGCATCGGGGTCGGGCGCAGCCAGGTCGACCAGGTCCTCGACGAAGCCGTACGGCGTGAGCCTGCCGGCCCACGAGGCCTCCGCGGCGAACACCACGGTGTGCCCCCGGTCGAGCAGGACCTTGCCCAGCCCGATGCACTGGTTGGTCGGCCCGTAGGCGGACTCCGGCATGAACAGAACCGTCAGGGGGCCGCTGACGTCATCGCTCACGCGCGCACGCTATCGGCGTACGGCGCCCGCTGGGTATGCCCGGTCCGTACGCTTGCTCGCGATGGACGACGCATCCCTGGCCGGACCCCTGATCGTGCAGAGCGACAAGACGCTGCTGCTCGAGGTCGACCACGAGCGGGCCGACGACTGCCGGAAGGCGATCGCGCCGTTCGCCGAGCTCGAGCGGTCGCCGGAGCACATCCACACCTATCGGCTCACGCCGTTGGGGCTGTGGAACGCCCGCGCCGCCGGTCACGATGCCGAGCAGGTCGTGGACACCCTGCTGGAGTTCAGCCGGTACGCCGTGCCGCACGCGCTGCTGGTCGACGTCGCCGAGACGATGGCCCGCTACGGCCGGCTACGGCTGGAGAAGCACCCGGTGCACGGTCTGGTCCTGGTCAGCAACGACCGGCCGGTCCTCGAGGAGGTGCTGCGGGCGAAGCGGATCGCCGGCATGGTCGGCACCCGCATCGACGACGACACGGTCGTCGTCCACCCCAGCGAGCGCGGGAACCTCAAGCAGGCACTGCTCAAGATCGGCTGGCCGGCCGAGGACTACGCCGGGTACGTCGACGGCGAGGCCCACGAGATCGAGCTCGACCAGTCCGAGTGGTCGCTGCGCGCCTACCAGAAGGAGGCGGCCGAGTCGTTCTGGCACGGCGGCTCGGGCGTCGTCGTGCTGCCCTGCGGCGCCGGCAAGACCCTGGTCGGTGCGGCCGCGATGGCACACGCCAAGGCGACCACGCTGATCCTGGTCACCAACACCGTGAGCGCCCGGCAGTGGAAGGACGAGCTGGTCCGGCGGACGACGCTGACCCCGGACGAGATCGGCGAGTACTCCGGCTCGGTGAAGGAGGTCCGGCCGGTGACGATCGCGACGTACCAGGTGATGACGACGCGGCGGAAGGGCGTCTACTCCCACCTCGAGCTGCTCGACGCGCGCGACTGGGGGCTGATCGTGTACGACGAGGTGCACCTGCTGCCGGCGCCGATCTTCCGCATGACCGCCGATCTCCAGGCACGGCGACGCATCGGGCTGACCGCGACGCTGGTGCGCGAGGACGGTCGCGAGGGCGACGTGTTCTCGCTGATCGGACCGAAGCGGTACGACGCGCCGTGGAAGGACATCGAGGCGCAGGGCTGGATCGCGCCGGCCGAGTGCATCGAGGTGCGGGTGACCCTGCCGTCGTCGGAGCGGATGGCGTACGCCGTGGCCGAGCCCGAGGAGCGGTACCGGCTCGCGTCGTGCACCCATCACAAGATCGACGTCGTCCGGCGGCTGGTCACCCAGCACGCCGACCAGCCGACGCTGGTGATCGGCCAGTACCTCGAGCAGCTCGACGAGATCGCCACCGCCCTGGACGCCCCGACGATCACCGGTGCGACGCCGGTCAAGGAACGGCAACGGCTCTTCGAGGCCTTCCGGACCGGCGACGTCGGCCTGCTGGTGGTGTCGAAGGTGGCGAACTTCTCGATCGACCTGCCGACGGCGGAGGTGGCGATCCAGGTGTCGGGATCCTTCGGGTCGCGCCAGGAGGAGGCCCAGCGGCTCGGCCGCCTGCTCCGGCCGAAGACCGAGGGCAAGTCCGCGCACTTCTACACGATCGTCAGCCGCGACACCGTCGACGCCGAGTTCGCCGCCAACCGGCAGCGGTTCCTGGCCGAGCAGGGGTACGCCTACTCCATCCGGGACGCGGACGACTGAGCCGATGGACGCACAGGAGGTGGCCTTCGTCTTCGGACTCGGCCGCGCCATCACGCTGAGCGGGCCGTTCGCGCGCGGCGAGATCGGCGTGATCCGCCGCCTGGTCACCGACCGCGGCTCGTGGGCGGTCAAGCAGGACCTGGAGCCGCTCGACGCCGCCGATGTCGCGGCCGCCGAACTCTCCGCCGCGTTCCACCACCGGTGCTGGCAGTCGGGCATCCCGACGCCCGAGCCGGTGCGCAGTCGCGCCGGAGAGTTCGTGGTCCGGCTGTCCGAGGCGCACGTCCGCGCCTTCTCGTGGGTCGACCTGCGGGAGCCCGACCCGGCGATCGATCCCGGTCCCGTCGGCACCCTGCTGGCGCAGCTGCACGCCGTGCCGGCACCGCCACAGGGGACCGTCGACCCGTGGTTCGAGGCGCCGATCGGCGAGGCCGAGTGGCGGGCCGTGCTGAAGGCGTCGCGGGCCGCCGGTGCGCCGTACGTCGACCGGCTCGCCGAGCTGCTGCCCGCGCTGGTGCTGGTCGAGTCCATCCTGACCCCGATGACCCCGGTGCAGACCTGCCATCTGGACCTGTGGTCGGACAACCTCCGGCGGACGACGACCGGTGAGCTGTGCATCATCGACTTCGACAACGCCGGGCCGGCCGACCCCTCGCGCGAGGTCGGGATGCTGCTCTTCGAGCTCGGGCGGGGCGACGCGGCCCGCGAGCACCGGCTCTACGACGCCTACCTCGAGGCCGGCGGCCCGGGGCGCATCCGGGACCGGGCCGACTTCGCCCTGACCGTGGCCCAGCTGCACCACATCGGGCACCGACACCTGACCATGTGGCTGGCCGCGCACGATCCCGTGGCCCGGGCCCGGTCGCTCGCCGGGATCGAGGAGTTCCTCGGGCGGCCGTTGCTGCTCCCGGACGTCGACCGCCTCGTCGCCGCCGTGGGCTCGGTCGCCGGCTAGGGACGGCCGGCGAACACCGCGTCCAGGTCGGCGTCGACCTCGTGGATCTCGACGGCGAACGCGCGGTCGTGAGGGTCACGCCCGATCGGGTCCAGCGAGACGACCACGCCGGTCTGCACGTCCAGAGCCGCATCGTAGGCGTCCGGAAAGCCCTCGGCGCGGAAGCGGGCCAGCCGGTCCGGCTCGTCGCCGTACTCCCCGATCACCGACACCTCCGACCACAGCAGGGGGCAGCATCCGCAGCGCGGCTCGTAGCCCTCGACCGGCCGAAGCCGTGCCCACCACACGTCGCGACCGTACAGCTCACCGCTGCGCACGTCGTCGACGTCGACGTCGTGGCTGAGCTCGTCGGGGTCGAGCATCGCGGTCCAGGTGTAGTTCTGCCACATCGGGTCGCCGTGCTCGAGGTGGTAGTGCTCCGGCCGCTCGGCCACGAACCCGTCGGGCCGGAACGTGGGCCCGGGATCGAGGTCACGATCGGGCCACGGGTCGGCTCCGTCCGGGGGAGATCGGACATAGGTCACGACGTACGGCGCCCCGCTCTGATAGTGCACGGACCCGTCCGTGGGACGGACCAGCAGCTCGCCCGGTCGTCGCAGCCATGCTTCCACCTCACCCGCGGCGCTGTGCCGGGTGAAGTGCAGCGTCCGCCAGCGCCACGGCGAGCTGCGGGCGAGGGCGCGGAAGGAGTCGACGGTCGGCTGCACCCCGCCATGGTCCCGCCGTGGGAAAGGGCGCGCGACCGACTTCCGGCACCGCCGTAGGCTCGGCAGCGTGAGGATCCGCGAGCGCCTGGGCCAGGCGCTGTTCGAGAGGGTCGCGGGTCCGGACGGGCCGAAGCACCGGCAGCGCATCCACGGCACGCCCGGGCCGCGGTGGTTCCCGCAGGGCAGCCCGATCACGGTCGTGCACGGCGACGCGTCGATGTACGTCGGCGGCATCCGGGCGGTGCTGCTCCAGACGATGCAGCCGCGCGCGATGACCGCCGTCGCCGAGCACTCCGGCTATCGCGGCGACATGTGGGGACGGCTGGCCCGGACCAGCCGCTACCTCGCGGTCACCACCTTCGGCACCGTCGAGGACGCCCAGCAGGCGGTGGACGCCGTGCGCGCGATCCACGACCGCGTCCACGGCACCATGCCTGACGGCACGACGTACGACGCGAACGACCCGCACCTCCTGACCTGGGTGCACGTCGCCGAGATCCAGAGCTTCCTTCTGGCCCACCGCCGCTTCGGGGCCCACCCGCTCGACCAGGCCGGGTACGACGAGTACGTCGCGCAGGCCGCGTTCGTCTCGCGCAAGCTCGGGGCCGTCGACCCACCGACGAGCGAGGCCGAGCTCCATGCGGCGGTGGAGCGGTTCCGGCCCGAGCTCCGCGCGATCGACCACGCCCGCGACGCGGTCTCCTACCTGATCCACCAGCCGGAGCTGCCCTGGCTCGCGCGCCCGCCGTACCGGGTGCTGGTCGCCGCCGCGATCGGCCTGATGCCGGATTGGACGCGCGAACCGCTGGCCCTGCCGACGCTGCCGGTGGCGCACGACCGGGTCGCCGACGCCCTCGGCCGGGCGGCCACCCGCACCGTCCGCTGGGCGACCGCCGGCGACCGCGCGCTCGCCGTCCGTCTGCGCGCGCAGGCCTCCGTCGGCGCCGCGGCGGGTTCGACCGCGGAGCGCCTCGGGGTGACAGGTACGACGCCGCCGTCCACAATCACGCCATGACTCGGAGGCTGATCAGCACCCGATGACCGACCTCGCCGAACGCTGGCCGCTGGCGGAGCTCGCCGACGTCCGCGACGCGCTGCTGGCGGCGTACGACGACCCGAGCCGCGGCTACCACGACACGCTGCACCTGACCGAGGTGCTCGACCGCCTCGACGACCTCGCGGCGGCCGGGGTCGCCTTCGACCACGACCTGGCCGGCCTGGCCGCGTGGTTCCACGACGCCGTCTACGACGGAGAGCGCGACGCGGAGGAGCGGAGCGCGGTCTGGGCCGAGGAGGCGCTGGCCGGAACGCCGTACGCCGACGAGGTGGCGCGGCTGGTCCGGCTCACCGAGACCCACGACCCGACCACCGACGACCCGGCCGGGCAGGCGCTCTGCGACGCCGATCTGGCGATCCTGGCCTCGGCGCCGGAGCGGTACGACGCCTACGTCGCCGGCGTCCGTCGCGACTACGCCCACATCTCCGACGCGGACTTCGCCAGCGGACGCGCCGCGGTGCTCCACGACCTGGCCGGCCGCGACCGGCTCTTCCACACGGCGTACGCGCAGGAGCACTGGGAGTCGGCCGCGCGGGCGAACCTCGAGCGGGAGCGCGGAGCCCTCGGGTGACCGGACCGGGTCAGTCGTAGAGGCAGAACGGATGCCCGGCCGGGTCGAGCAGCACGCGCACGTCGTCCTGCGGCTGGAACTCCGCCAGCGTCGCGCCGAGCTCGAGGGCGTGGTCCGTCGCGGCGGCCAGGTCGTCGACCTCGATGTCGAGGTGCAGCTGCATGCCGGGCCTGCCGGGCTCCGGCGGCCAGACCGGCGGCTCGTAGACCTCGGCCCGCTGGACGGAGAGATAGGCGACCCCCTCACCGAAGTCCAGGGTGCCGCCGCCGTCGTCCTCGTGGTGGATCGGCTTGTCGAGCACCGCGGACCAGAACACCAGCAGGGCATGGGGATCCGGAGCCTCGAGCACGATGCCCCACCAGTCCTTGCGCTCCCAGCGGTCGGTCTCGGGTGATCGGTTCTCGCGTCCGCGCATCAGTCCTTCTCCCTCTCGACGCGGGCTGCCTCGGCCAGCGGCGACCGCTTCCGGCGTCGGAGCCCGGCATCGCGCAGCCGCACGATGAGCTCCCGCGAGGTCACCGGCACCGCGCCGGCCGCCACCGCGTCGTCGTACCACTCGCCGGGGACGTCGTAGTGGTCGCGGTCGAAGCCGCGCTCCGGGACGCCGAGGTCGCGGGCGAACGCGTGGAGCTCGTCGTACGACGAGTCGCTGGCCAGGTGCGACCACATCCGACCGCGCGCGGGAACCAGGGGCGGGTCGATCAGGATCATCGGACCCCACCGTCGTGGGAGCCGTCGAGCAGGTCGTCCACCATGGAGCGCCAGGAGCGGACGTAGCCGGCGTCGACGTACGCCTTGGCCGAGCCGCCCGGCCGCACCTGGTCGCCCAGGTGCAGCTGACGCACCCCGGACCTGAGCAGCCACGGCACGTGCTCGGCAGCGAGGCCTCCGCCGGGCATGGCCAGCGGCGCGATCTCGGGGGTGATCGTCGCGAGCAGGTCGTCGTACCCGGCCGACATCCCGCGCGGCGACCCGGCGGTCCGGACGGCGACGAGCCGCGGAAGCGGAAGCAGCCGACGCCACGAGCGGCGCGGGTCGAGCGAGGAGTCGATCGCCCGGTGGAACGTCCACGGCACGTTCGGCATCCGGTCGAGCAGCATCCGACAGGTCTCGGTGTCGATCTCGAGGTCGACGTCGAGGAATCCGAACGCCACCCCGGTGGCGCCGCACGCCAGGTAGTCCTCGCCCAGCCCGACCAGCCGCGCGAACTCACCGCCCGTCGTCGACCACGAGTCGTTGAGCCGGAGCAGCACGAACACCGGCAGGTCGCTCTCCCGGCAGATCGCGCTGACCATGGCCGGCTCCGGCGACAGCCCGCAGGTCGGTCCGCGGACCACGGCATACAACCGGTCTGCTCCGCCCTCGGCTGCCCCCGGTACGTCGCGGGGGTCGCCGACAGCGACCTCCAGCAGCACCCCGGGCATGCGGTCAGCGTAGGGGGTGATCCTGGTGCCACGCGCGTCCGCGATCGGGCCGCGACGGCACGGTCATCGTCCGCGTTGCAGAATCGAGATGTGGACGACACCCTCCTGCTGGCCGCCCGGGCCCTGGTGCTGGCCGACCTCGAGGCGCGCCAACGCGCGACCCCGGACGCGGTGGATGCCCTGGAGGACGCCTGCGCCAACCGCGGGTGGTGGGCCGAGCAGTGGCCGGAGGGCCGGAGGTACGTCGCCGGGCTCGTCGCGCAGGACGTGCAGGACGCGCTGTTCGAGAGCGTCGGGCGATGGCCGATGTGCCTGACCTGCGACCCCGAGACGCCGGAGCACTCCCTCTACATCGAGCCCGACATCGGCGGTCCGTCGCCGCAGTGGGTCTGCGAGGAGTCGGGGCTCACGATCGCCCCGCTCGGTCACCTGGGGGATCTCGGCCGGGAGGGGCTCACCGGCTGACGGTCAGCGGGCTCCACCAGGTGAACCGGGAGCCGGCGTACACCGCCCGGGACAGCTCGATCACGACGTCGCCGACGAGGCCACGACGCGAGTGACGGAGCACCGGTTGACCGATCTTGAGGTCGAGCAGGTCGGCGTCGACCGCGTTGGCGAGGTCCGCGGTCAGCTTGTCCTCCGCGGCCGTCGGGCGCAGCCCGCGGGCGGCCAGCAGCGAGTAGAGGCTGTCGGGCAGCCCGGGCCTCAGGAAGCCCGGGAGCAGGATCTCGTTGAGGTACACGTCCTGGTAGCACAACGGCACGTCTTCGTGCCGCCGGCGACGACGCCAGTGGATGACGGAGTCGCCCGGCGTGATCCCGAGTGCCTTCGCCACGCCGGGGCCGGCCTGACCGAGCCCGGACTGCAAGGTCTCGGTGGTCACCTCCCAGCCGCGGGCCCGGGCGTCCTCGGTGAACGACATCGGTCGTGAGACGAACCGCGGGCTCCTGCACACGAACGTGCCGCGTGCGGGCGCGCGCTCGAGCAGCCCTTCCGCGACGAGCGCGTCGATGGCCTGGCGCACGGTCATCCGCGCCACGCCGAAGTGCTGCATCAGCTCGCGCTCGGAGGGTGCCGGGGCGCCCTCGGGGAGGTTCTGGATGAGGTCGCGGACGTACTCGCGCACCTGGACGTGCTTCAGCATCGTTCCGAGAGGCACGGCCACCTCATCCACGGCCGCGAGTCTAGGGCGTCCGAGCGTCGCGGTCGGCCGATATCCGTCCCGGGCCGGCGATGGGCCGACGAACGGGCGGGCTCCGGCGCGGTCAGGGAGCCGAGATGGCGGTCAGCACGTCGAGCCGAGCGGCACGGCGGGCCGGCAGCACCGCGGCCAGCACCCCGATCACCACCGCGAGCGCGAGGAAGACCCCGAGCTGGGCCCAGGGGACCGCGATGACCTCGAGCCCCTGGTCCTTCACGGCGTACATCATGGCGACCCCGAAGCAGACGCCGAGCACGACGCCGAGCACCGCCCCGAGCACCGCCATCACGATCGACTCGAGGGTGACCATCAGCCGCAGCTGACCGCGGCCGAGCCCGATCGCACGGAGGAGCCCGATCTCGCGGGTGCGCTCGATGATCGACAGGGCCAGCGTGTTGACGATGCCGAGCACCGCGATCACCAGCGCCAGGCCGAGCAGGGCGTCGACCATCAGCACCAGCTGGTCGATCGGCTTCCGCTGCTGCTCGGCGAACTGGTGCTCGTCCTGCACGGTCACCACCGGGAGGTCCGCGACCTTCTTCTCGAGGGTGCGCAGGATGTCGCCGGCGTCAGGCGCCGTGAACACGATCAGGAAGTTGTCGCTGTCGGCGAACCCGGCCCGGCGCAGGTTGGGGATCGAGGTCACGAAGTCGAACACCAGCGGGGTGTTCGCGAAGGTGCCGGAGACGGTGTAGGTCCGTTGACCGACCGGCAGCTTGCCGAGGACGACCCGGTCGCCCACGGAGAGGTGGTGGTCCGAGGCGTACCGCTGGTTGACCAGCACCGTGCGACCGGCCAGGTCGGCGGACCCGTGCTCGACCTCGAGCTGGAACGCCGACAGCTGCGAGGGGGCGACCGCGGTGAGCGCCGTCCGCCCCCCGTCCGCCTCGATGAACGCGTACCGCTGCCGGACCACCTCGGTCACGCCCGGGACGTCGGCGAGCCGTCGGGCGACCTGTGCCGAGAACGGCTGGCCGAACGCGCTGCCGACGACGTAGCTGCCGATGAAGTTCTTGTCGATCGTCTCGTCGACGCTGGCCTTCGCCGACGCCCCGATGATGGACATCGTGCAGGCCAGCGCCAGGCCGATCATCAGCGCGGACGCGGTGGCCGTCGTACGCCGGGGGTTGCGCAGGGAGTTCTGCCCGGCCAGGTTGCCGACGGCCCGGAAGACCAGGGCGTAGCCGGCCCGGGCCAGCGCCAGCAGCGGACGGCAGAGGATCGGCGCGGCCGCGGTCACGCCGAGCAGGACGGCGAGGATGCCACCGCCGACCCAGTAGCCGCCATGGGGCAGGGAGCCGAACAGCCCCTCGAGCGTCGCTGCGACGCCGGCCGCGGTCAGCGCGAGGCCGAGCCCGAACCGCCAGCGGATCGACGACTCGGGAAGCGCGACGACATCACCGAGGGCCTGCACCGGCATGATCCGGCCGGTACGTCGTGCCGGCAGCCAGGCGGCGACCATCGTGACCGCCACGCCCGTCGCGTAGCCGGCCACCACCGCCTGGGTGTCGAGCACCAGCGACTGGCTGCCGAGGTCGAGTCCGACCAGCCCGATCATCCACTTGATGGCGTACGCGAGGCCCAACCCGAGACCCAGGCCCACGGTCGCGCCGAGCATCCCGAGCGCGAACGCCTCGAGCAGGACGCTACGCGACACCTGTCTCCGCGAGGCACCGATGGCCCGCAGCAGTGCCAGCTCGCGGCTGCGCTGGGCGACCAGGATCGAGAAGGTGTTGACGATCAGGTACGCGCCGACGACCAGCGCCACGGCGGCGAAGATCAGCAGGAACGTGCGCAGGAACTTCACGCCCCGCAGCACCTGGCTGGCGTTCTCGTCGGCGGCGTCGTCGCCGGTGATCGCCCGGATCCTGGGCGGCAGGACGGTCGCCACCTCGTCGCGGAGCTGGCTCTGCGAGACGCCCGGTTTCGCGGTGACCCAGATGTTGGTGAAGGCCTTCTTGCCCTTCAGGAACAGCTTCTGGGCGGTCGGCTTGTCGAAGATCGTCAGCGTCGCACCGGCCAACGACGTGTCGTCGGCGTACCCGGCGAGACCGACCAGCCGCTTGCTGAGCACCGCCTTCCTGGTCGCGGTCACGATCGGGACCTTCTCGCCGATGAAGTACCCCGCATCCTGCGCCGTCTTCTCGTCCAGCACGACCTGGTGCGGGCCGTGCGGCGGGTGACCGTAGAGCAGCGTCAGGCCCGGGATGCCGTGGCCGGCCGGAGCGTCGGAGTAGCTGATCCCGTACGTCGGCGCGCCGAGGCCGCCGACCACCTTGTGGTTCTTGCCGACGACGAAGACGCCGAGCGCCTGGACGTTGCCGTCGGCGCGTTCCGCGTCCGGCAGCGCGGCCAGCCTCGACACCAGCGACTGCGGGACGGTGCGGGTGGACGGGTCGCCGTTGAGGGTGGTGCTCCCCTGCGGCCGGACCACGACATCGCCGACGGAGGAGCCGAACAGCCGGGTGAAGCCGGAGCTGAGTGCCGCCGAGAACACCAGCGAACCGACCACGAACGCGACTCCCAGCGAGATCGCGAACGTGCTCATCAGCAGCCGGACCTTGCGGGCCAGCAGGCTCTTCCAGGCGGCGCGGATCATGGGCAGGCCCGGGTCCTCATGCGTCGACGGGCTCGGCGGCGGTCATCCACGCGATCACCTGCTCGCGGTCCGGCTCGCGCAGCTCGTCGACGACCCGGCCGTCGGAGAGGAACACCACCCGGTCGGTGTACGCCGCGGCCACCGGGTCGTGCGTCACCATCACCACGGTCTGGTCGTGGTCGTCGACGCTGCGCCGGAGCAGCTCGAGGATCTCTCGCCCCGAGCGGCTGTCGAGGTTGCCCGTCGGCTCGTCGGCGAAGACGATCTGCGGCCGGCCGACCAGCGCACGCGCCACCGCCACGCGCTGCTGCTGACCGCCGGACAGCTCGTGGGGCTTGTGGGTGAGCCGGTCGCGGAGCCCCACGGTGTCGATGACCTCGTCGTACCAGGTCGCGTCGGGCCTGCGGCCGGCGATGGCCTGCGGCAGGCGGATGTTCTCCTCGGCGTTGAGGGTCGGGATCAGGTTGTAGGACTGGAAGACGAACCCGATCCGGTCGCGCCGCAACCGGGTCAGGGCCCGGTCGCCGAGCCCGCTGATCTCCAGGTCACCGATGTGGACGGTGCCCGAGTCGGGCCGGTCGAGCGCGGCCGCGCAGTGCATGAGCGTCGACTTGCCGGAGCCGCTCGGTCCCATGATCGCGGTGAACCGACCCGCCTCGAGGTCGAGGCTCACCCCGTCCAGCGCTCGCACGAGCGCGTCCCCGGACCCGTAGGTCCGCACCAGGTCGCGGATCCGGGCCGCGGGCTCGCTCACGGGTCCAGCCTGCCAACGAGTCCCAAGCCATGCCTACCGGGGGTGTCCCCGGGACTCCCCGGGTGCGGCCCCCGGGCGCCCTACGATCGGCGTCATGCTCACCGACCCGGACGCCGTACGGGTCCTGTGCTTCGGCGACTCCAACACCTATGGCACCTGCCGCTCCGACTCGAGCACCTTCGGCACGCCCACGAATGACCCGGACTACATCCGCCTCAACCCCGATCGCCGATGGACCGGCGTGCTCCAACGTCTCCTCGGCCAGGGGTACGACGTGATCGAGGAGGGCCTCAACGGGCGTACGACCGATCTGGACTACGAAGATCGGGCCGGCGGCAACGGGCGGTCCTACTTCGGGCCCTGTCTCCTGAGTCATCGCCCGCTCGACGTCGTCGTGATCATGCTCGGCGGCAACGACCTGAAGCCGTTCTTCGGCCGGACGCCGCAGGCGGTCGCCGACGCTCTGGGCGGCTACGTCGACGACGTGGCCGCCCACCTGACCGATCGGCGAGGCCGGGTGCCGGCGACCGTCCTGGTCGGTCCGATCTCGGTCGACGACACCGCGCCGGGATACCGGGACGTGGTCGGCGACGACTACGACCCGGCGATCCCCACCCGCTTCCGCGAGCTGGCCACGGCGCTTCGGCGAGTGGCGCAGGAGCGGGGAGTGCGGTACCTCGACGCGGCGCAGGTCGCCCGTCCGGGCGACGACGGGATCCACCTCGCTCTGGAGTCACACCCTCCGCTCGCGGAGCTGGTTGCCGCCACGGTCCGGTCGGTGACCTGACCGAGACGTCCCGGATCGGATGACGCGCAGGCTCGACCGCAACGCCGGAACCCCGGCCGGGTCAGGGACTCCTGACCCGGCCGGGTGCGGCCGGTCGGCTGCTCGCGGGTCCCCGGTCAGGGAGCCGGTGCTCCGAACACCTCCAGCTCGGTGGAGTCCATGAAGTCGCAGCCGGCGAACGGCCCGGGACAGGTGCCACCGAGGTCGGCCACCTGGGTGCCCTTCATGGTGTAGCGAACGAACTGGATGCCGGCGGTGGTGCCTGCCGCCATCGTGATGGTGTTGGGCTGCCGCTGGGCCGGCGTGAAGTGGCCGGTGCTGGCGGTCGTCCAGGTCGTGCCATCAGGTGAGGTCTCCAGCATGTAGTCGCCGGTCGAGGCGCTGCCCGCGTCCCCGCACGTGTTCGACGGGTTGATCGTCAGCTCGGAGATGTTCACCTTCGCGGGCAGCCGGATCACGATCTGCTTCGGCTGCGGGTTCTGCGACGGCGGCTCCGGGTTGGTCGGCGAGTCGCTGCCCCATCCCGACGCCTGGGACTGGTCGATCATGCCCGTAGGACCACATCCGAACGGCGTGTAGTCCGGCGGACTGGTGAAGAAGGTCACCGCCGCACCGCCGGCCGCCGCCGCCCAGTCGCGTCGCAGGGTCCAGTTGAGCGTGGTCGTGCCGGACGTCACCGAGACCGTCTGCACGACCTGGTCGTAGCCGGCACCCCGCGCGAACACCTTGGGGTACGTGCCCGGGATGATGCCCGAGATGGAGTACCGACCCTGGGCGTCGGTCACGGCCGCATAGTCGCCGCCGAAGCCGGACGCGTGGCCGCCGAACGCGACGATCGCGCCCGCGATCGGAGCGTTGGTGGCGCTGTCCTTCACCGTGCCGGTGAGCGTTCCCCTGGCCGCCGTGGTGGGCGGCATCGAGAAGTCCTCGGCCGGGGCGGCGTCATCGCCGTCCACGGAGCCCGCGAAGAAGCCCATGCCGCGGTGGGCGAAGACCTGCCAGATCTTGGTCTGGTCACGCCCGTTCCGCACCACCATGTCGGCCGCGAGGATCGCGTTGCGCTCGTCGAGGAACGACGGGTTGGCCGGCGAGAGCTCCATGGCGCGAGTCAGGAGGTTCTCGGTCAAGCGCGACCCGAGCCGATCCCTCAGGTCCCAGGTCGTCTCGCCCCAGATCTCGCCGTCCGCGTGCACCTCGGGGCCACCGATGATCTTGCCGAAGTCCCCGTAGGTGTAGCCACCGGGGCCGGCACCCGGCGTGCCCGGGCACGCACTGGACGTCGACCCGACCGGGCAGTCGAGTGGCTGGGTGCGGATCAGGTCGTTGCCCCAGCCGACGTACGGGCCGATCCGGACCTCGCCGTCGGCCCCGGTGTCGCGGAACAGGTCCTGGTCGACCAGGAAGTCCGCGGCGTACCAGTCGGACCACGCCTCGCCCATCGAGCCCGCCTGGATGTCGCCGAGCGTCGAGACGCCGTTGGCGTCGACGACCAGGCGGTTGGACAGACCGTGGGTGTACTCGTGGTAGACCACGTCGGCCTCGTCGCCGCCGTTGCCGGCGATGAACGGGTCCTCGTCCGGGAAGCTGGTGCCCGGCTCGTGGAACAGGTACATCTGCATCAACGGCGGGATCCCGTCCGGCGGTGTGGACATGTTGGCGTTGTCGATGTGGTTGGCGTCGGGCAGTCCGTTCGCAGTGCTCGCGCCGTCATCGGCGTTGGCCTGCACCGCGTCCCCGTCGACCGCCTCGAAGTTCCCCGCCGCCCGGTTGAACCCGATCGGCGGCGCGGCGAGGTGGTCGTGGAAGCGACCCAGGAACGACATCACCTGGACCGCGTTCTGTGCCCGGTTGGCCTGCCAGGAGCCCGCGGTCTCGGGGTCCCAGGTGCACACGAACGTCGGGACGCACGCGGCCGGGGTGAACGGCTGGAGCGGGAACCTCCACAGCCTGGTCGCACTGGGTGCGACCTCCTCGGTCGGCTCGGCGATGTTGTCGTCGTTGACGTCGTCGTAGACGTGCGCGACGTTGCCCGACAGGGATGGGGAGTTGTTGGGCAGCCAGCCCTTCGTGGTGAAGTTCACCAGCTGCTGCTGGCCTCCGCGCGCCGCGCCCGGGTAGTTGGGCCAGACGTAGCCGCTGTCGGACTGGGTCAGGTTGCGCCGGTACAGCACGGTGCCGCTTCGGGCATCGATCACGTGGAGGTAGCCGCTGCTCATCGTGACCACCTGCCAGCCCAGCCGCACGCCCGACGTGGTGGCGAACAGCACCAGCGTGGCGCGGTCGCGGTTGCGGAACGTGGTGTTCCGGGCCGCGCCCACGGACTTCTGCACGGACGCAGGGCGCACCTTGGCGAACGTGTCACGAAGCGCGAGCTGGCGGGCTCGAGCCGCACTGATCTTCGGGTTCCCGACGTGCCGAGGGAGCCTCGACAAGGGTGCGCCGTCGACCTGCATCAGCCGACCGGCGCGGGTGACGTGTGCGCGCAGCCCGTTGCCGAACACCGGGATCCCGCGCACCTTCTGCACGTAGCTGAGGTTCCTCATGCCGGCGGAGTCGGTGACGGCACGACGCAGCGTCAGGCTGGCGAGCGCGTGGTGGGAGAGGTTGAAGACCGCCGGGTGGTGGCGGACGTACGTCATCGCCACCCGGGTGGCCGGTCGGGCACTCCGCCCGGTCAGGTAGCCGTTGACCTTGGCGACGAGCCGGGGTGTCCCGGTGAGCGGGTCCACGGAGACGATCCCCTGGTCACCCAGGTGCTGCCGCAGCCTCACCACGCCGCGCTCGGGATGTGCGACCGTCCGCAGCCGGCGAAGCGACGTCCCCTGGAGCGTCGATCCGGACTGGCGGGCGTCGTAGTCGGCGACCTTGTCGTGATGCGCGGCGGCAGGGTGCGCCGTCCGCGGCGCGGCGCCGGTCGCTGTTCCGGCGGTGGTGGTCATGGTGAGTGCCAGTGCCCCGGCAGCTGCACAGGCGGCAGCGGACCGGAGGATGGTTGGACGATGATGTGCGCCCATCAGAGCCCCTCTCGGATCGGAGCCGCGCGCACGGTTGGAGGGCCGCGACGAGCAGCACCCACCCGATGTGGAGAAAAGACCGTCGCGCCGAGGCCGCGTGGTTCCTCACCGCACACCTTGCCCCTCCTCAACGTCCCTGTGAAGGGTCTGTGCGACCGGCCGTATCACGACTCGTCCTCCCGTTCACCCGCGGAGTCGAACGTCTGTTCGACTCGGTGCTATCCTCAGGTGCGTGGACTTCCAGGGCACGCTCTTCGAGACGCCGGTCCCCGGGCTGCGCTCGTTGGCCGACACCGAGCGCCACCCGCTGACCCGGGGCGCCTGGGTCGACGTACGCCGTGACTTCGTCTCGGGTGCGGACGAGGTGCTCGAACGGCTGCTCGCCGACGTGCCGTGGCGGGCCGAGCGACGGCAGATGTACGACCGGATGGTCGACGTGCCCCGGCTCGTGCACACCTACGGCGAGGGGGAGCCGCTCCCCCACCCGCTCCTGGACGAGGCCCGAGCCGCCCTCTCGGAGCACTACCGGCCTCAGCTCGGCGAGCCGTTCCTGACCGCGGGGTGCTGCTACTACCGCGACGGCGGCGACAGCGTGGCCTGGCACGGCGACCGGTTCGGCCGAGGACGCACGGTCGACACGATGGTCGCGATCGTGTCCTTCGGCGACCCGCGACGACTGGCGCTTCGGCCCCGCGGCGGGGGCGGGTCGGTCTCCTTCGAGATGGGGCACGGCGACCTGCTCGTGATGGGCGGCTCGTGCCAGCGCACGTGGGAGCACGCCGTACCCAAGGTCGCCCGGGCCGGCCCACGGATCTCGGTGCAGTACCGCCCGCGAGGCGTGTTCTGAGAGCGCTGGGAGATGCGGGTGGGTCCCTGTGGCCCCCTGTCACCAGCATGGTGCGTCCGTCGACCGGACGCGCCGGCGCGCGGGTTCGGTGACGGTGTGGACACCCTCCTCAGCGAGTCGGTGGGGTCGAGAACCGGGTGAGGAGTGTCGGTGGTGACCGCTTGGCTGGACATGATGTCCGAGCACTCCGTTCCTCGCTCTGCGAGCCTCTCCTCGTTCTGGCACGACCTGCCGCGGGAGGGCCGCCTGCTGCTGTCCATCGTCGTCGTGCAGTTCCTCGGCACCGGGTTGGTGCTGCCGTTCCTGGTGGTCTATCTCCACGAGATCCGCGACTTCTCGCTCGGCGACGTCGGGTTGCTGATCGGGCTCGGTCCGCTGATGGGCTTCCTGGCCGTGGGACCGGGCGGCACCATCATCGACAGGTGCGGCGCGCGCGTGGTCATGCTCTTCACGATGTGCCTCGAGGTGGTGGCCGACGTCGCCCTCACCTTCGCCTCGGCGCTGCCGATCGCGGTCGTGGCCGTGGTGCTGCAGGGCATCGCGTTCGGGGTCGAGTGGCCGGCCGCGCAGAGCCTGATCGCGAGCGTCGTCCCGTCGGAGCTCCGCCAACGCTACTTCGGCGTGAACTTCACGCTGCTCAACCTCGGCATCGGTCTGGGCGGGATCGTCGGCGGACTCGTCGTCGATGTGGACCATCCGTTCACCTTCCAGGCGATCTACCTCGCCGATGCCCTCAGCTTCCTGCCCGCGATCTACGTCCTCAGCGTCCCGCTGCGGCACCTGGCGGGGCGTCCGGTGCACGACGACGAGCCACCGCCGGCGGAGACCTACCTGCAGGTGATGCGGCGCCCCGGAGTCCGGCTGGTGATGCTGCTCAGCTTCGTGTCGTCGTACGTCGGCTACAGCCAGCTGAACGCCGGCACCCAGGCGTTCGCCCGCGAGGTCGGTCGCATCTCGACGAGGGGTCTCGGCCTCGCCTACGCCTCGAACACGCTCGTGATCGTGCTGCTCCAGCTCGTCGTGCTGCGCCACATCGAGGGCCGCCGCCGCACGCGCGTGATCATGGTGATGTCGCTGATCTGGTCGCTCTCCTGGCTGCTCCTGGGGTCCTCCGGGCTGCTCCCGGGCACGTTCGGCGCCACCGTGCTGGTCGGCGCCTGCGCCTCGGTGTTCGCACTGGGCGAGACGCTCATGCAGCCGACGATCCCGGCCCTGGTCAACGACCTGGCGCCCGACCACCTGCGCGGGCGGTACAACGCGCTCAGCACCGCCGGGTTCTCGCTGGCCGCGATCATTGCGCCGATGATCGCGGGCTGGCTGATCGGCAACGGCGCCGGTTCGCTCTACATCGCACAGCTCGTCGTCGGGTGTGGCGCCGTGGTGGTGGTCGCGGCGTACCTCGAGCCACGGCTGCCCCCGGGCGTGAACGGCGTCCCGGTGCCGGCGCGCGACGACGAGGTCCTCAGCGCACGATGAGCCAGATGATCACGACGATCAGCACGAGTGCGACCACCGCCTGCTTCCAGTAGGTCCGGGCCAGCACCGGCAGCACGGTCCTGCCGAGATCGAGCGCGTCGTCCGAGTCGCGCGATGGCCCCGGCGTCGCCGGGCGCGGTGTGGCCGCGGGCGGCGGGGTGGCGGGCGCCACCGGTGCGCTCGCCGGCTCGGCCGGGGCGGCGGGCACGGCCGGCTCCGCCGGGTCTGCGGGCGCCGCGGGCTCGGCGGAGGCCGTCGGTGCCGGAGCAGGGGCCGGAGCAGGGGCCGGAGCAGGGGCCGGAGCAGGGGCCGGAGCATCCACGCCGGCTCCGAGGCGCTGCTCGAGGCAGGCCACGAACTGGCCGAGCAGCTTGTCGGAGACGTCCTGCATGACCCCGCGCCCGAACTGTGCCGGCTTGCCGGTGATCGCCAGGTCCGTGAGCACCTTCACGTCCGTCGAGTCGCCGTTGGGGTCCATCGAGAGAGTCACCGTGGCGCCGGCGGTGCCGTTGCCCCGCTTGTCCTTGCCCTTCGCATCGACGACGAAGCGGTGGTTCACGTCGTCCTTCTCGGTGAACGTGCCGCTGCCGTTGTAGACCAGCGCGATCGGCCCGAGCTTGACCTTCACCGATCCGTGGAAGCTGTCGCCCTCCACGCCGGTGACGGAGGCCCCGGGGAAGCACTCGGCGACCGACGCGATGTCCTGGAACTCCGCCCAGGCCGTGTCGACGCTCACCGGGACGGTGAAACTGTGCTCGAGATCCATGCGGTGTCCTGCCTCCCTGCGCTGCGACCAGCGTTCGTCACCGAGCCTAGGCTCCCCGGACGTCACCCCGAGGGGCCGGGCACGCGGACGTGCTCAGGCTCCCGCCGCCTTGAGCACCGCCCTCCGAGCCAGCACGGTCGCGAGGTGACGGCGGTAGTCGGAGTCACCGTTCAGGTCGCTCGGCGGGTTCGTGCCGTCCGCGGCCTGGTCGGCCGCCGGGCGTACGCCGTCCTCGGTCGCCGCCACTCCGGCCAGGGCGCTCTCGGTGGCCGACGCCCGCAACGGCGTCGACCCCATGTTGGTGAGTGCGACCTTGGCCTCGCTGATCGTGCCTCCCGACGCGTTCACGGTCGCCGCGACCGCGACGATCGGCCACTGGTGCGCGACGCGGACGAACTTCTCGTAGTGGGCACCCCAGCCGGTCTTCTTCGCGACCCGGATCTCGGTGAGGATCTCGTCCTCGCCGATCGCCGTCTCGAAGAGGTCGACGAAGAACTCCGACGCCGGGACCGACCGCGTGCCACCCGACCCGGCGATCACGAACTCGGCGTCCATCGCCAGGGCGGCCGAACCCATGTCGCCGGCCGGGTCGGCGTGGGCGCACGAGCCGCCGAAGGTCCCGCGGTGCCGGATCTGGTTGTCGGCCACCTCGGCGGCCGCCTTCGACAGCAGCAGGGCGTGCTGGCGCACCAGATCGTTGGTGACCATCTCGGAGTGGGTGGTCAGCGCCCCGATCACCAGCACGTCACCGTCCTCGCGGACGCCGCGCAGGCTGTCGATCCGGCCGAGGTCGATCACGACCTCGGGCGCGTTGAGCCGCATCCGCAGCACCGGCAACAGGCTCTGACCGCCGGCCATGAGCTTGGCGTCGTCACCGTGCTGGCCCAGCGCACTCAGCGCGTCCTCGACGCTGGTCGGTGCCACGTAGTCGAACTTTGCGGGGATCACTGGCCCGCTCCTTCCGTGCTGGGCTGGCCGGGTTCTGCCTCGTCGAAGTGGGGCATCGCCGCCCCCTCCGTCGCTCCCCCGGAACCGGCCGAGTGGATCGCCCTCCACACCCGCTCCGGCGTGCACGGCATCCGTACGTCGTTCACACCGAGATGCCGGAGCGCGTCGACGATCGCGTTCACCACCGCCGGTGTCGACGCGATCGTCCCCGCCTCACCGACGCCCTTCGTGCCGAGCATGGTGTACGACGAGGGGCTCGTCGTGTGCCCGGTCTCGAACGAGATCGTGTCGGCCGAGGTCGGCAGCAGGTAGTCGACGAACGAGCCGCTCACCAGGGTGCCGGACTCGTCGTACACCGCCTCCTCCCACAGCGCCTGGGCGATGCCCTGGACGAGACCGCCGTGGACCTGCCCGCCGACGATCAGCGGGTTGATGATGGTGCCGATGTCGTCGACGCACACGTACCTGCGCATCGTCGTCTGCCCGGTCTCGGTGTCGACCTCCATCGCGCACAGGTGGGTGCCGTGTGGGAAGGAGAAGTTGACCGGGTCGTAGGTCGACTCGGCGTCGATGTTGGGCTCGATGCCCTCCGGGTAGTTGTGGGCCGCGAACGTGGCCAGGGCGACGTCGGCGATCCCCATCCCCTGGTCGGTGCCCTTGACGCCGAAGCGCCCCGCGGCGAACTCGACATCGTCGACGTTGGCCTCGAGCAGGTGCGCCGCGATGGGCTTGGCCTTCTCGATGACCTTGTCCGCCGCTCGGACGACGGCCTCGGCACCGACCACCAGCGACCGCGATCCGTAGGTGTCCATGCCCTTGTGGGAGATCTGGGTGTCACCGTGCAGGACCTCCACGTCGTCGAAGGCGACGCCGAGCCGGTCGGCCACGATCTGGCTGAAGGCCGTCTCGTGTCCCTGACCGTGCGGGCTCACCCCCACGACCACCTCGACCTTCCCGGTGGCGAGCATCCGGATCCCCGCGTGGTCCCACCCACCGGCGCCGTAGTCGAGACTCCCGAGGACGCGGCTCGGAGCCAGGCCGCACATCTCGGTGAACGTCGAGACCCCGATGCCGAGCTGGACCCGGTCACCCGCGTCGCGTCGTTGCCTCTGCTCGGCCCGCAGGTCGTCGTAGCCGAACATCTCCTTGGCCTTCGCGGTCGCGGCCTCGTAGTTGCCGGAGTCGTAGGTCATCCCGGCCACGGTGGTGAACGGGAACTCCTCGTGCGTGATCCAGTTCCGCTGCCGGATCTCCAGCGGATCGACCCCCACCTCCGACGCGAGCTCGTCCATGAGCCGCTCCACGGCATAGGTGGCCTCCGGCCGTCCGGCCCCGCGATAGGCATCGGTGAACGTCTTGTTGGTGAAGACCGTCTGGCAGTCGAAGCGGTACGACGGGAACTTGTAGATGGCGTTGTACATGAAGGCACCGAGCAACGGGATGCCTCCGCCGACCAGCGCGACGTACGCCCCGAGGTCCGCGATCAGCTCGACCTTGAGGCCGGTGACCCGGCCGTCCTTGGTGGCAGCGAGGGTCAGCCGCTGATGCTGGGCGCGCCCGTGATGGGCGCTCTGGAGACTCTCGCTGCGGGTCTCGGTGTACTTCACCGGCTTCTGGACCCGGCGCGCCACGGCGAAGGTGATCCACTCCTCGGGAGTGACCGCGAGCTTGCCACCGAAGCCACCGCCGACGTCGGGGGCGACGACCCGGATCTTCGACTCGGCGACACCGGTCGTCGCGGCCAGGGCGAAGCGGACGATGTGCGGGATCTGGGTCGAGCTCCAGATGGTGATCTGCTCGCCGGTCGGGTCGACCACGACCGAGCGCGGCTCCATGAAGGCCGGGATGAGGCGCTGCTGGTCGATCTCCCGTTCGATCACGATGCCATCGGCGCGCGCCTTCTCGATCGCTTCGTCGACGTTGCCGCCCGTGCCGGCCTCCGCCGAGTCGAACCTCCAGAACGCGCTCTTGTTGGTTTCCAGGTCGGGGTGTGCGAGCACCGTGTCCTTCGCGGCCTCCTGGAGGTCGAGGACGGCGGGCAGCTCGTCGAACTGCACGTCGACGAGCTCGGCGGCGTCGCGCGCCTCGGCCGCGGAGCGCGCGATGACGACGGCCACCACCTCACCGGCGAAGGCGACACGGTCGACGGCCATCGGGGGATGTGCGGGGGCCTTCTGGTCGGGGGTGATCGGCCAGGCGTTGATCATCACGCCCTGCGTGTCGGCGATGTCCTGGCCGGTGACGACCGCGACCACATTGGTGGCGTTCCTCGCGGCGCTGGTGTCGATGCTCGCGATCGTGGCGTGGGCGTGGGGGCTGCGCACCATCGCCAGGTGGAGCATGCCCGGGAGAGTCAGGTTGTCGGTCCACCTGGTGCGGCCGGTGAGGAGGCGCTGGTCCTCCTTGCGGCGGCGGTCCTTGCCGATCTCGGTCGCGGCGGGCGCTTCGGCGGTGGCAGTCACTGGACACCTGCCTTCTCGCCGGAGTGCTCCGCGGCGTACAGGACGCTCTTGACGATGTTGTGGTAGCCGGTGCAGCGACACAGGTTGCCCTCGAGGCCCACGCGCACCTCCGCCTCGGTGGGGTGCGGGTTCTCGTTGAGCAGGTCGACCGACTGCATGATCATCCCCGGCGTGCAGAAGCCGCACTGGAGGCCGTGGCACTCCCGAAACGCCTCCTGCACCGGGTGGAGCTCGCCGTTGCGGGCCAGGCCCTCGATGGTGGTCACCTCGTGGCCGTCGGCCTGGACCGCGAGGACGTTGCAGCTCTTCACGCTCCGGCCGTCCAGATGGACCGTGCAGGCCCCACAGTTGCTCGTGTCGCAGCCGATCACGGTGCCGGTCTTCCCGAGCTTCTCGCGGAGGTACTGCACCAGCAGCATCCGCGGCTCGACGTCGTCGGTGACCTGCGTCCCGTCGACGGTGAGGCTGATCTGGGTCATCTGAGGGCCTGCCCTTCGCATGTAGTCGCACACAGCAGCGCACAGAGATCTGTGGTCCGGTCACGCTAGGCCGCGGCCGGTTGGCGAAAGGTTGCCCATCGGCGCCCTACCCTGGGCACAGGGGACGGAGCGCGAGGCGGATGGCTGCGCGTGCGGAGGTGAGCCGTGCACGGTGGCGACGACTGGGAGCAGGTCACGATCGGCCGCTCGGGCGCCGACGTACGACGATCGCCGGACGGCGCCGCGTACGCGAAGTCCGGCACCGGGCTGGTGCGCAGGGAGCTGGTCGACGAGCGCGATCGGCTGGAGTGGCTGGCCGGGACGGATCTGCCGGCGGCTCGGGTCCTGGACTGGACCGACGACGGCGAGACCGCCACGTTGACGACGAGCGCGGTACCGGGCGTCGCGATGAGTGACCTGCCGGCCCGGTCCGTGCCGGGAGCGGTGACGTCGCTCGGTCGGTTCCTCGGCCGCGTGCACGCCGTCCGCCGCGAGTCCTGCCCGTTCGAGCGCTGGCTGTCCGTGACGGTCCCGATCGCGCGGCTGCGCGTCGACCGGGGTCTCGTCGACACCGAGGACTTCGATCACGAGCGTGACGGGAGGTCGGCCCCGGACCTGCTCGACGAGCTGGTCGACGGTCGCCCTCGGGCCGAGGAGCTCGAGCTGGGCGACCTCGTGGTCTGCCACGGCGACGCCTGCCTGCCGAACTTCCTGCTGGATCCGGACTCCCTCGCGGTGACCGGGATGATCGACGTCCACCGGCTCGGGGTCGCGGACCGGCACCTCGACCTCGCGCTCGCGACCCGGTCGATCTCCGACACCACCCTCAACCCGGCGTACGGCGCGCCCGCGGCCGAGGCGATGCTCGCCGCGTACGGCCGGGCGGCCGACCCGTGGCGGCTCCACTTCTACGCCCTGCTCGACGAGTTCTTCTGACCGCGCGTGCGGCCCGTCTCAGTGGCAGCTGCCCGCCGGGCCGTAGAAGCCCGGGCCCGCCAGACCCGGACCGGTGATCCGGGGCCGGTCGCGGCCCCCGGTCGGGTATGCCGTGTCGAACCACTGCGTGAAGAAGTCGCCCAGCCGCTGCCGGCAGGCGTGCGTGTGGCGGGGCAGGAACCGCGTGAGCTCCGCCTCGAGCTGCGGCTCGCTGATGCTGCTGCCGCCGTAGTCACGCTGGATCCGGCGCAGCGCCCGGGCGAAGCGGCCGTGCCCGAGGATCTGCCGCAGCGCGACGTACGCCGTGCCGGGCCGGGTGTAGGTCGTGCTGCCGGAGAACAGGCGCGCCGGCGTCGGATCGCTGGGCGCGAAGGCCCAGATGCTCCCGTTGCTGCGGTAGTTGCGGTCGAACTCCCGGGTCAGGCTGCGCTGGAACGCCGAGCGCCCCGCCGCCGTGTGCCGGCCGCCGGCCGCGGCCCTGGCCCGGCGCGCGTGGAAGAGATACTCGCCGAGGGTCGCCATGCCCTCCTTGAAGAAGGTCAGGTCGAAGCTCCGCTCGGAGACGTTGTCTCCCCACCACTGGTGCATGTTCTCGTGGTTGAACGTGTCGAGGTCGATGCGCCCGCCGGCGAACGTGATCATCGTCTGCATCTCCTCCTCGAAGCTGGCGGACGGCACGCCGACGAGCACTCCGTCGGTGCGGAAGGGGAACGGCCCGTTGAAGCGGCTCTGGAAGTCGGTGATGTCCTGCTGCCGGCCCATCACCTTCAGGTTGGTCCGCTTGCGGTCCGGGCTCAGCGAGCTGCCCTGGGCCTCGTAGTAGCGCACCCCGTCCGACCCCCGGTGCGAGCGCAGGTCGAAGTGGCCGATGCTGCTCTCGACGAGGTAGCTGGCGACCGGCGCGCCCGAGCGCCAGTGGAAGGTCCTGGATCCGTGCGGGAAGCGACGATCGTGCGGGTGTGTGCGCACCGAGAGCAGGCGGCCGTTCGCGATCGCGGTTCGGCTCCGGTTCACGGTCTCGTGGAAGTCGTACGCGGGCTTCGCGCTCGGATGGTTGTTCAGCGGCATCCAGTCCTCGGTACCGACCGGCTCGGTGGTGACGAAGCCGCCGTCTCCCTTCGGGTGGTCCGAACGGAACCAGCCCTCGGTCGTGCCGTCGCCGTCGAGGTGTACACCGGGCCGGCCGGTGTAGGCGACCTCCACCTGGAAGACGTGTCCCTTCCGCAGCGGCTGGAGCGGTGTGATCACGAGCTTGCTGGCGGGGCAGGGCTGGCCGTCCTGGGCGTTCACGTCGGTGCCGGTCACCTGCGGGCTGCAGGCCGGAGGGAGGGGGTTGTGGCCGGGGCCACCGACTGGCGTGACCTGCGAGGCCTGGTGCGCGAGCGGGTCGGGGTCGTCCGGGCCGTTCGGGTCGCCGGGGTAGGCGGGCCGGGCGAAGCGGAAAGACGCCGGCCGGCCGTCGACCCGCACCGACCGGACGGTCAGGTCCGGGCCGCGCCGGCCGAGGACGGAGGTCCGTTCGAAGTCGAGGCTGAGCTCGCTGAGGCACTGCGTGGCCCGGTCGGTGAGGACGACGTGGTTGCCGCGCAGGAACCGGTTCGACCTCGCGTCGTACACCAGGTGGACCTCGGTGTGCAGGCTGCGGTACCCACCATTTCCCATGTCGGGATACACGTGGTCACCGTGGTGGGAGAGGGTGCGCGCCCCGGGCCGGCACGCGACACCGGCCGGCCCGCGACCGGCCGTGGAGCCGGGTCCGGCCGTGGCGGCTCCGAACGACGAGACGACCAGCACCACCGCCGACGAGAGCGCGAGGCTCCGAAGCATCAGACTCCTTCTTCCGAGAGGTCTGCCGAGGTCAACCGCCGGCCGCCGCGAGCCGGCCCTTGAGCAGTGGCTTGGCCGGGTGGGGGCGATCGCCGAGGGCGGCCAGACAGACCTCGATCACCTCGGTGTCGTACGGCGCGAGCTCGCTGTAGCGGATCACCGCCGACGGCTCGGGGTTGGCGAGCAGCGCCTCGCGCATGGCGACCGCGACGTACTCACCGAGCTCCACCAAAGCGGGCGACTCGGTGCCGGGGAGCAGGTCGCCCCCGTAGCTCGCGATCGCCGCCGCCGCGTCACCGCGCTGGAGCGCGTCGAGCACGTCGTCGATGTCGGTGGCGACCGGGAGGGTCAGCCGGTAGGGCCGGGAGGCCAGCTGGCCAGCGAGCGCGGCGCGCAGGTGCGACACCTCGGCCTTGAGCGTGGAGAGCGTGACGGCCTGGTCGCCGTAGACGAGCGCGTGCAGGCGGTCCAGCGACAGCCCGTCGGGATGCAGCGCGAGGATGGCCAGGATCTCGGTCTGGCGTCGGTTCAGCAGCAGGCGACTGCCGTCGAGGGTGGCCTCCGCGTTCCCCAGGAGCCGGAGCTGGAGGCCGGTTGGCCCGAGGTCGTCGCTGAGCACCGACCGGGCGGCCGAGACCGGCATCGCGGTCTCGATCAGACGGGCGAGCACGCGCGCCGTCGCCAGCCCGATCGGGTGCGTGCGGTCCCACGTCGTCGAGAGGTCGACCACGCCGAGCTGGGCACCGGTCACCGGGTCGTGGACCGGCGCCGCCCAACAGACCCAGTTGTGCACGATCGGCGCGTAGTGCTCGGCACTGAACACCATCGCCGGGCGGCGCAGGCGGTTGGCCAGGTCGAGGGCGTTGGTGCCGACGGACTCGTCGTCCCAGCGCGCGGCGGGAACGAAGTTCACGGTCTCCGCCCTGCGGCGCATGACGCGCCCGCCGTAGGTCCAGAGGATGCGCGTCTGCGGGTCGGTCACGGCGAGCACCAGGTCGCCGTCCTCCGCCGTACGCCGCAGCTCGGCCTCGACGCTCGAGACGGCGCGCTGCAGGGGCGACCCCTGCCAGAACGCGCGCGCCTCGGACTCGTCGTCCAGTGGTGCTTCGGCGACGTCGGGAGAGACGCGCGGCTGCGAGCGCCGCCAGCTCTTCAGGATCTCGGGCCGCACCAGAGGCGCGGCGCCGTCGCCCTGCTCGACGAACGTGTTCCAGGCCCGCAGCGCATTGAGGCGGCGCTCCTGCAGGTCGTTCGTGGCCATCGCGGATCCTGACGTGTGGAGATGACGCTGGTCACGGTAGCGCGGCGGCCACGTCCTCACTCGTGGTGGATGCGACCCTGTGCCTGCGCCAGCCGCTCGCCCGAGCCGCCCCAACGACCGGCGATGATCTCCGCGGCGATCGAGATGGCGGTCTCCTCGGGGGTCCGGGCACCGAGATCGAGCCCGATCGGGCTCGACAGCCGCGCGAGCTCGTCGTCGGTCATCCCGGCCTCGCGGAGACGGGCCTCGCGGTCCTCGTGGGTACGTCGCGACCCCATGGCGCCGACGTAGGCGACCTCGGGGAGACGCAGCGCCACCTCCAGCAGGGGCACGTCGAACTTCGGGTCGTGGGTCAGCACCGTGATCACGGTGCGGGCGTCGATCGCGTTCGCGTCGCGCTGCTTCTCCAGGTAGCGGTGGGGCCACTCGACGACGACCTCGTCGGCCTCGGGGAAGCGGGTGTTGGTCGCGAAGACCGGACGGGCGTCGCACACGGTGACGTGGTAGCCGAGGAAGCTCCCGACCCGGGCGACCGCTGCCGCGAAGTCGATCGCGCCGAACACCAGCATCAGCGGCTTCGGGGCGAACGCCCAGACGAAGACCCGCATCCCCTCACCGCGGCGCTCGCCGTCGGGGCCGTAGGTCAGGGTCGCGTTGGCCCCGCTGGCCAGGAGCCCGGTCGCGTCGTCGCGCACGGCCGCGTCGGCGCGCGCGGAGCCCAGGGAGCCGCTCAGCTCCTCGGTGCCGGGGTGGACCAGCACCCGGCGGCCGAGCCAGGCCGGGTCGGGGTGCTCGATCACGGTCGCCACCGCGACGGGGCGGCCGGCCTCGAGGTCGGCGGCGAGGTCCTCGAGCTCGGGGAACGTCTCGCGCGAGACCTTCTCGACGTAGACGTCGAGGATGCCGCCGCAGGTCAGCCCGACCGCGAACGCGTCGTCGTCGGAGATGCCGTAGCGCTGGAGGACGGGTACGCCGGAGGCGACGACCTCCTGCCCGAGCTCGTAGACGGCGCCCTCGACGCAGCCGCCGGACACCGAGCCCACGGCCGTCTCGTCCGGCCCGACCAGCATGCTGGCGCCGGGTGGGCGCGGCGCCGAGCGGAACGTCGCCACGACGGTCCCGACCCC
>DATAOY010000044.1:0-12347 GCA_036265495.1 Nocardioides sp.
GCGACCGAGGAGTTCCGTGCGGTCGTGACCGCCGACGGGTGGGAGGAGTTCCCGAGCTCGCCGGTCCTCTTCGAGGTGGTCACCGAGGCGGGGTGAGGGCTCGCTCCGGGCGTGGCAGGGTGGAGAGGACGGCACGTCCGAGGAGGAGGACATGGAGTACACCAGGCTGGGCGACAGCGGGCTCGAGGTCTCGCGGATCACCATCGGTTGCATGAGCTGGGGCGACGGCGGCCCGGACCGCCCCTGGACCAAGGACGAGGCGTTCGCCGAGCAGATCGTCAAGGCGGCGCTCGACGCCGGCGTGAACTTCTTCGACACCGCCAACGTGTACTCCGCCGGCACCAGCGAGGAGTACACCGGCCGGTCGCTGTGGAAGCACGCCGCTCGCGAGGACGTCGTCCTGGCGACCAAGGTCTTCAACCGGATGCGGCCCGGACCGAACGGCGCCGGGTTGTCGCGGAAGGCGATCCTCCAGGAGATCGACGCCAGCCTGGCCCGGCTCGGCACCGACTACGTCGACCTCTACCAGATCCACCGCTTCGACCCGGCGACCCCGGTGGAGGAGACGATGGAGGCTTTGCACGACGTCGTGAAGTCGGGCAGGGCCCGCTACCTCGGGGCGTCGTCGATGTACGCCTGGCAGTTCGCCAAGATGCAGCAGGCCGCCGAGCGGCACGGCTGGACGAGGTTCGTCTCCATGCAGAACCACTACAACCTGATCTACCGCGAGGAGGAGCGGGAGATGCTGCCGCTGTGCGTGGACCAGGGTGTCGGCGTCATCCCGTGGAGCCCGCTGGCCCGCGGCCGTCTGACCCGGCCGTGGGACACGCAGACGGCACGGTCGGAGACCGACGAGTTCGGAGCCTCGTTGTACCGCGACGAGGACAGGCGGGTGGTCGACCGGGTGCTCGCGGTCGCCGAACGGCGCGGGGTCGCGCCGGCCCAGGTGGCGCTGGCGTGGCTGCTCGCCCAGCCGGCCGTCACCTCACCGATCGTGGGCATCACCGACCCTCGGCACCTCGACGACGCCCTCGCCGCCGTCGAGCTCCGGCTCACCGAGGACGAGGTGGCCGAGCTCGCCGAGGGGTACCTGCCGCACGCGATCGCGGGTCATCGGTAGCGCCCGGACCGGCCCCTGGCCCGAACGGACCAGGGTTCTTGGCCCATATGGACTATTGGTTCGCTCGTGGCTCCCGTTGATCCTTGGACCTCACGGGGGCTGGGGAGTTTGTGATCAATCGCGGACGCAGTGGCCCATCCATGGCTATGAGGGGGATCCGACGATGATTCACACCAGACGTCTCTTGGGCGTGTCTGCGGCCGGCGTGGTAGCGATCGGGCTGCTGCTGCCGATGGAGGCGGCCGTCGCCGTGTCGGACTGTGTGTGGAACGACAACCCCACGACCCATACGCGCAGCCTCACAGGTGACTGCACCGTCGACTCGACGCAAACCGTCGCGGACGGCTGGACCATCGACGGCAACGCTCACACGATCACCGCCAGCGGCTCGTTCAGCGGCGCGGTCTTCACGAACGCGGCGGGCTCGGGCAGCACGCCGGCCACGATGACCATCGGGCACGTGACCATCGACGCCTCCGGCGTCAGCGGTGCCGACGTCATCCTCTTCGACGGGGCGAAGGGCCGGGTCAACGAGGTGAACATCACCGGCGGGGCGCCGTACGGCGTGGAGATCAAGAACACCGGGCTGGCCGCGACGTTCGCGACCACCGACCAGGTCAAGGTCGACAACGGGACCTCGATCCACGGATACCAGCAGGCCGCCGTGCACGTGACGGACGGCATGCGGTTCACCGTGCTCCGCTCCACGATCGGCAACCCGGCCGGCGGTAACGACACGGCGCCGGGGATCCTCGTCGACGGCGGCGCGCACGGCGCGATCACCGAGAACCAGATCAACCTCAGCGACGCCGAGCCCGCCAACGCGTCCACGTGGCGCGCCGGTGTCCTGCTCGACCAGACGCTGCGGGTCGAGGTGAAGCGCAACACCTTCACCGGGAACGACGCCGACTTCGGGGTCAGTGTCTCGAACGTCCCAGCGGCTCAGAAGACGACGGCGGCGATCGACTGCAACCTGTTCCGCCGCAACGACACGTCGGCCAGCGACCCCTTCGGCGTCGCGATCGGGCAGTGGACGACGAATTCGAAGACCAACGTCCAGGTGACCAACGCGACCTTCCAGGGCAACTGGAACCACAACACGGGGGTCGTCAACGGCACCACCGTGACCGCCGGGGTGCCGAACGTGCACGACGGGCACTGCCCGCCGTCGGCGCCGACCCATGTCCTCGCCAAGGGCGGCGACGGCCGGAGCAAGGTGACCTGGAAGGCGGCGGCCGCACCGGTCTACGCCCCGTTGACCGGATACCGGGTCAGCGCCAAGGCCGCCGGGCACCCCGCCGTCGTCAAGAACGTCGGCCCGAACGCGACGTCCGCCCTCCTGAAGGGGCTGAAGAACGGCCGCACCTACAAGGTCACGGTCTCGGCCCAGAGCAACGGCGGGACGGCGAACGGCACCGACAAGCTGTACCCGACCAGGCTCAGCCTGTCAGGCCCCCGGTCCATCCGGCACGGCGGCAGCGCGCGCCTGAGCGGCACGCTGTCGAGCAGTGACCCGAAGGCGCACCTCTCGAAGCGCACGATCGAGATCTGGGCCAAGCCGAAGGGCGGCAAGTGGGCCAAGATCGGCACGGTCAAGACCAAGGGCGGTGGCCACTTCTCGCGCATCGTCAAGCCGACGCGGACCACGACGTACAAGGCGGTGTACGGCGGTCACCCCGACCTGGCGAGCAGCGACAAGACCACGGTCTCCGTGCACTGACGCTGGTGGGTCCCGCGCTCGGGCGCGGGGCCGTCAGATCCAGCGGGAGAACCAGATGCGCTGCAGCCACTCGGAGTGGGTCAGCAGCGCGTCGGTGTAGATCGGCCAGAACCACGCGAAGTTCAGCATCACGAGCACGACGTACGAGCCGGCTGCGACCACTCCGACGGTACGACGCGGCGTCGGCGCCGTGGACGGACCGAGGAGCTTGCCGATCACCAGGGCCAGCGCGAGCACCAGGAACGGCAGGGTGATGATCGAGTAGAAGCTGAAGATCGGCCGGCCGTCGTACAGGAACCACGGGAGCCACGTCGAGGCCGCACCGACCACGGCTATCCCGAACCTCCAGTCGCGCGCACCGATCCACCAGAACAGTGCGGCGATCAGCGCCAGCGACCCGGCCCACCACACGGCCGGTGAGCCGAGCAGGATCACCTGCCGCAGGCAGTCACTGCCCTGCGGGGCGTCGCAGCCCTGGGTGCCCGGCTTGATCCCGGTCTGCGCGTCGACGCCGACGGGACGGTTGAGCAGCAGCCAGCCGCGCGGCTGGGAGGCGTAGGTGTGGGTGCACCCGGTGAGGAAGTGGGTGTGGAACACGTAGACGTCGTGGTGGTAGTACCACAGCGACTCCAGACCCTGGACCAGGCCGGGGAGGCCGTGCTTGACCGGCTGGTCGGCCGTGGGCCAGTGCCGGGAGTTGTCGAAGGTGATGTTCTTCCCGCAGTCGGAGCCACCGGAGACGTAGTGGGTGTACTGCGTGTCGGAGAGGTACTCGACGTACTGGGACGAGTGCATCAGCCAGCCGGTCCATGTCGCGAGGTAGACGATCAGGCCGACCAGCACCAGGTGCAGGAACGCCGGGACACCGTCGGCGAGCAGCGACTTGGGACCGGCGAAGGCGACGCCGAACGACCGGCGCGCCCCGGCGCACCAGGCCACGACCAGGATCCCGAAGGCGGCCAGCGGATAGATCGCCTCCCACTTGCTGCCACAGGCCAGGCCCCAGCAGATGCCGGACGCCAGCAGCCACGGCCGGAAGAGGAGTGCCTTGACCGGGCCCCACCCGTCGTCGTCGATCTGCCCCGGGACCAGGGACGCGAGCCGGCCGCGGTACCAGTCGCGGTCGAGGACCAGACAGTGCACCGCGCAGAGCAGGAAGAACGCCACGAAGATGTCGAGCAGGGCCAGCCGCGACAGCACGAACTCGAGGCCGTCGAAGCTCAGGATCAGCCCGGCGATGCAGCCGAGCAGGGTCGAGCCGGTGAGGCGCCGGACGAAGCGGATCATCACCAGGATCAGCAGCGTGCCGATCACGGCGGGTACGACGCGCCAACCCAGCGGGGTGAAGCCGAACAGCTTCTCGCCCAGGCCGATCAGCCACTTGCCGACCTCGGGGTGGACGACCATCGACGCGTCGGGCTTCCAGAGATGGGTGGTCTGCCCGTCGAGGATGTGCTTGTTGGCGATGCCGCCGTCGTTGTCGATGTAGTCGCGCGCGTAGCCGAAGTGCCACAGCGACCAGGCGTCCTTGGCGTAGTAGGTCTCGTCGAACTCGAACGCGTGCGGGGTGCCCAGCTTCCAGAGCCGGAGGAAGAGCGAGAGCAGGGTGATCGACAGCGTCGCGGTCCAGCCGACGAACGGGTCCTCGAGTCGGCCCCGTCGCCTGGCACGCTCCTGCGCGAGAGGGACCGGCTCGCCCTCGGCGTCGTGGGACAGACCGGTCATCCGGCGGCGCCCGGGGGGCGCGGCTGCTCCGGTCGTCACGGTCGGTCACTCTAGGACGCGGCGCCCCATTCGGCGCTGACGCGCCCCTGACATGATCGGGGGCGTGACCTCCCAGCCCGAGCGCGCCGGCGTCCTGGTGCTCGCCGCGACCCCCATCGGGCAGGCCGGGGACGCCTCGCCCCGGCTGGCCGCCGAGCTCGCCGGCGCCGACGTGATCGCGGCCGAGGACACGCGTCGCCTGGCACGCCTCGCCCGGGATCTCGGGGTCGAGGTCAGGGGCAGGGTCACGTCGTACTTCGAGGGGAACGAGGCGGCTCGGACGCCGGGTCTGGTGGAGCGGCTCCTGGACGGTGACCGGGTCGTGCTCGTCACCGACGCCGGGATGCCGAGCGTCTCCGACCCCGGCTATCGGCTGGTGGCGGCCGCCGTCGACGCGGGCGTGCCGGTGACCGCGGTGCCGGGCCCCTCGGCCGTGCTCACCGCGCTGGCTGTGAGCGGCCTGCCGGTCGACCGGTTCTGCTTCGAGGGGTTCCTGCCGCGCAAGGCCGGTGAGCGGGCGCGCCGACTGGCGACCCTGGCGCAGGAGGAGCGGACGCTGGTGTTCTTCGAGGCACCGCACCGCACGGCGGCGGCGCTGGCGGCCATGGCCCAGGCGCTCGGTGCGGATCGGCCGGCCGCCGTCTGCCGCGAGCTGACCAAGACCCACGAGGAGGTACGCCGCGGCGGGCTCGGCGAGCTGGCGCGCTGGGCGGCGGACGGCGTACGCGGTGAGGTGACGGTCGTGGTGTCCGGCTCGGTCACGTCCGCGCTCGCCACCGACCCGGAGTCGCTGCTGGGCGCGGTGGCGGCGGCGGAGGAGACCGGGCTGACCCGCAAGGACGCGATCCGCGCGGTGGCGACACGCGCCGGCGTACCGAAGCGGACGGTGTACGACGCGGTGCACGGGGTGGGCGGACCCGATGCCTGACGGCCCGATGCGGAGCCGTTCCGCCGACAGCGAGCACGGCCAGCGCCGCGACCGCGAGCGTCCGCCGCCACCCGAGCCGCTCCCGCACCCCGTGGTCGACAACCACTGCCACCTCGACATCTCCGACGGCGACTGGCTGGAGCCCGGTGAGGCGATCGCCCGGGCGAGCACCGTCGGGGTACCGAGGATCGTGCAGATCGGCTGTGACCTGCCCGGCGCCGCGTGGGCGGTCCGGGCCGCCCGGGACCACGCCGCGCTGGTGGCGGGCGTGGCCCTCCATCCCAACGAGGCGCCGCGACTGGCCGCCGACGGACGCCTCGACGAGGGGCTCGCCGAGATCGAGCGCCTGGCGCGGGCCCACGACAAGGTGCGCGCGGTCGGTGAGACCGGGCTCGACTTCTTCCGCACCGGGCCCGAGGGCCGCGAGGCCCAGGTCGCGTCGTTCACCCGGCACATCGACCTGGCGAAGCGGCTCGGGAAGACCCTGGTGATCCACGACCGCGACGCCCACGACGCCGTGCTCGACGTGATCGACGGCGAGGGTGCGCCGGAGCGCTGGGTGATGCACTGCTTCTCCGGCAACCCACGGTTCGCACGGTCCTGTCTCGACCGCGGCGCCTACCTGTCCTTCGCCGGGACGGTGACGTTCAAGAACGCCCAGCCGCTGCGTGACGCGCTCGCCGTCGCACCCGTGGACCGGGTACTGGTGGAGACCGATGCGCCGTTCCTGACGCCGACGCCCTATCGCGGACGCCCGAACGCGTCGTACCTCGTGCCCCTGACCGTGCGGGCGATGGCGGAGGTGCGCGGAGACGACCTGGAGGCGCTGTGCGCGGCGATCGACGCCAACACGGAGGCGGCCTTCGGCGGGGCGTGGTGACGCCCGAGTGCCACCGTGGCGAGCGTGTTCTAGCGGTTTTCGGACAGGGAGAGCCTGATCACAGCTCGTGCCGAGGAGTTGGGACCGCGTCAGCGGGTTCCGTATGTTCTTGTGACTGTTGGCCGGGATCGGGTACATGATGATGGAGCCGGCGTCCGGGGCTGCGTACCAGTTGCGTGGCCTTCTCCATGAGGAGCGGATGTCGTCCCGAGGCCCGGAAAGTACGACGTCTGGAGAGCTGTGCGCCAGAAGTTCGCACGAGTCACCACGAGCAAGGCAGCGCTGGTCGCCGCCGGGGCGGTCGCCCTGGCCGCGGTGATCGGCACCACCGTCGGCTACGCGGCGATGGGCAAGGATGTGACCCTCAACGTGGACGGCCACGTCGAGCACGTGACGGCCGACGGCGACACCGTGGGGCAGGTCCTGGCGGACCAGGGGATCTCCCTCCGGTCCCACGATGAGGTCGCGCCGGCCGTCGACCAGCCCGTCCACGACGGCACCAGCATCGCGGTCCGCTACGGCAAGCCGCTGAAGCTGGACGTCGACGGTGACACCACGACGTACTGGGTGACCGCGACGAACGTGCGCGGTGCGCTCCAGGAGATCAACCGCAGCTTCGACCGCGCGCACCTGTCGGTGAGCCGCGGTGCCGGCATCACCCGCGACGGGTTGCGGATCTCGATCGCGACCCCCAAGCGGCTCACGTTCGTGATCGGCGGCAAGAAGGCCCTGCACCGGATCGTGCCGGCGTACACGGTCGCGCAGGCGCTGAAGGCGCTGGACGTCAAGCTCGGCAAGCACGATGTGGTCCACCCGGGCCTGCACCGCCGGCTGAACCAGGGCGACAGGGTCGTCCTCGACCGGATCCGCATCGTCCGCAAGCACGTCGACGGCGAGTCCGTCCCCTTCACCACGGTCACCCGCGACGACGCGTCCATGGCGCGCGGCTCGAGCACCGTGGTGCGCGGCGGTCGCGACGGTCTGCGCAACGTGACCTACCGGATCATGTTCCGCAACGGGCGCCTCGTGGCCCGCAAGGTGGTCTCGCAGGAGGTCCTGCGCGACCCGGTGGCGAGGATCGAACGCGTGGGCACCAAGACCGTCGCGCCGAACTTCGCGGGCGGCACCACCGTCTGGGACCGGCTCGCGCAGTGCGAGTCCGGCGGCAACTGGGCCACCAACACCGGGAACGGGTACTACGGCGGACTGCAGTTCTCGCTGGGCACCTGGCGGGCGAACGGTGGATCCGGACTTCCCAGCAACGCCTCGCGACTGACCCAGATCGCCATCGCCACCAAGATCCGCAACGCCAGCGGTGGCTACGGCGCGTGGCCGGCCTGCGCAGCGTCGCTGGGTCTTCCGCGGTGACAACGCGATAGCCGGCTCGGTGGCCGGTTCGGGCCGGGTCCCGAACCCCCCTCGGGACGTGTATCGGTGCCATCGGCCACCGGACGGTCAGCCTGACTCCCCCCAATAGGCTGGCCACCATGACGTCCGTCGGCCCGACTCTGCTCGGGCCGGCGGACGTTCGCGCACTCGCCGCGCGGCTCGGGGTGCACCCCACCAAGCAGCGGGGTCAGAACTTCGTGATCGACGCCAACACCGTACGGCGCATCGTCCGCGAGGCCGCCCTGGAGCCCGACGACGTGGTCGTCGAGGTCGGACCGGGGCTCGGGTCGCTGACGCTCGGGCTGCTCGGCGAGGTCCGCCGGGTCGTGGCGATCGAGGTCGACCCGGTGCTGGCCGCCGCGCTGCCGGCGACGCTCGCGACGTACGCCCCCGACCTGGCCGGACGCTGCGAGGTCGTGGGCGCCGACGCGCTGCGCGTCACCGAGATCCCCGGGCCGCCGCCGACCGTGGTGGTCGCGAACCTCCCCTACAACGTCTCCGTGCCGGTGCTCCTGCATCTGCTCGCCCTGCTGCCCGGTCTGGAGCGCGGGTTGGTGATGGTGCAGTCCGAGGTCGCCGACCGGCTGGCCGCCCCACCGGGCTCCAAGGTGTACGGCGTACCCAGCGTCAAGGCCGCGTGGTACGCAGACGTCCGCCGCGCGGGCGCGATCGGGCGCAACGTCTTCTGGCCGGCCCCCAACGTCGACTCCGGTCTCGTTGCCTGGACCCGACGCCCGCCTCCGCCGACCACCGCCACCCGCGAGCAGGTGTTCGCGGTCGTCGATGCGGCGTTCGCCCATCGCCGCAAGGTGCTGCGCGGCGCACTGCGCACCCTGGCCGGGTCGGGAGAGGCGGCCGAGCGAGCGCTGGCGCAGGCGGGCGTCGACCCCATGGCCCGTGGGGAGTCGCTCGGGATCGAGGCCTTCGCCCGGATCGCCGAGGCCCTGTGATGAGCGGTCTCACCGTGCGGTCGGCGGCCAAGATCAACCTGCTGCTCGGAGTCGGAGCCCCGCGTCCGGACGGGTTCCACACCCTGGTCACCGTCTACCAGGCGGTGAGCCTGTACGACGACCTGACCGTGGCGCCGGCCGCCCGGCTGAGCGTGGCGACGCAGGTCGCGCCGTACATCGACGCGAGCCACCTGCCCGAGCCCGGGCACAACATCGTCGATCGCGCCGCGTCGGCGCTCGCTGGTCACCACGGGCGACCGGTCACGGCCGACGTGCGCGTGGACAAGAGCATCCCGATCGCGGGGGGTCTGGCCGGTGGCTCGGCCGACGGCGCCGGGGCGCTGCTCGCCCTCGACCGGCTGCATGGGCTCGGTACCAGCGACGACGACCTGCTCCTGCTCGCGGCCGGCCTCGGCAGCGACGTACCGTTCGCGCTGGTCGGCGGCTCCGCGCTCGGTGAGGGCCACGGCGAGATCGTGACCCCGCTCGACGATCGCGGTTCGTGGTGGTGGGTGGTCGTGCCGTCGGAGGAGGGGATGTCGACGCCGGCGGTCTACCGGCACTACGACGAGCTCCGGCCGGACGCACCGGAGCGGCCGGGGCCGCCGGACGGTGTGGTCGACGCGCTGGCCGGCGGCGACGTACATCTGTTGGCGGCGGCGCTGCACAACGACCTCGAGCAGGCCGCCTGCGACCTGCGCCCCGACCTGGCCAGGCTCATCGTCGAGGGCGTCGACGCCGGCGCCCTGCGCGGGCTGGTCTCGGGCTCGGGGCCGACGTGCGTGTTCCTCTGCGAGTCGGGCGAGCACGCGCGCACGGTCGCGGGTGCGCTCACCGCGGCCGACGACCGGCGCGTCGTCCTCGTCGCGCACGGCCCCGTCGCGGGCGCTCACGTGGTGGCCGATGGCTAACCTCGTCAACCTCGAGCGGGTCTCGAAGGCGTACGGCGTGCGCCCGCTGCTCACCGAGGTGTCGCTCGGTGTGGCCGCGAGCGAGCGCATCGGCATCGTCGGCCGCAACGGCGACGGCAAGACGACGCTGCTCCGGGTGATGACGGGGCAGGAGCCGCCCGACGAGGGGCGCGTCTCGGCCGCCCGGGGGCTCCAGATCGCGCACCTCCACCAGGGCGACACCCTCGACGACACCCACTCGGTCCGCGACGCCGTGCTCGCGGGGCGGCCCGACCACGTCTGGGCCGCCGAGCCCCGCACCCGGGAGATCGTCACCGAGCTCCTGGCCGGCGTCGAGCTCGACCGGGCCGTCATCGGCCTGTCCGGAGGGGAGCGCCGACGCTGCGCGCTCGCCGAGCTGCTGCTGCACCAGCACGACCTCCTGGTGCTCGACGAGCCGACGAACCACCTCGACGTCGAGGCGGTGGCCTGGCTCGCCGGACATCTCGCCGCGCTGCCGTCCGCGCTCGTGGTCGTCACGCACGACCGGTGGTTCCTGGACGCCGTCTGCGAGCGCACCTGGGAGGTGCACGACGGTGTGGTCGACTCCTACGACGGCGGCTACGCCGCCTTCGTGCTGGCGCGGGCCGAGCGGCAGCGGCAGGCCGCGGCGTCAGAGGTACGTCGTCGCAACCTGGCCCGCAAGGAGCTCGCCTGGCTACGCCGTGGCCCGCCGGCGCGCACCTCCAAGCCGAAGTTCCGGATCGAGGCTGCCGAGGAGCTGATCGCCGACGAGCCGCCGCCGCGCGACCGGCTCGAGCTCCAGCGCTTCGCCACCCAGCGACTCGGCAAGGACGTGCTCGACCTCGAGGACGTCGACCTGGTGCGCGGCGAGCGGACCCTGCTCTCGGGCGCGACGTGGCGCCTCGGTCCAGGTGACCGGGTCGGGATCGTCGGCGTCAACGGCGCGGGGAAGTCGTCGGTCCTGGCGCTGCTCGACGGCACCCTGGCTCCGACGGCCGGACGGGTGAAGCACGGCCGGACCGTGTCCGTGCAGCATCTCACCCAGACCCTCGACGTCCTCGATCCCGAGGGCCGCGTGCTCGCCACCATCGAGTCGATCCGACGAGTCACCCGCACCGCCAGCGGGGACGTGACCGCATCCTCGATGCTCGAACGCTTCGGCTTCACCGGCGACAAGCTGACCGCCCGCATCGGCGACCTGTCCGGTGGCGAGCGCCGCCGCTTCCAGCTGCTGCGGTTGCTCCTCTCCGAGCCGAACGTGCTGCTCCTGGACGAGCCCACCAATGACCTCGACATCGAGACGCTCACGGTGCTCGAGGACTTCCTCGACGACTGGCCGGGCACCCTGGTCGTCGTCTCCCACGACCGCTACTTCCTGGAGCGCGTCACCGACGTGGTCCACGGCCTGCTCGACGACGGCCGGATCTCCCTGCTGCCCGGAGGCGTGGACGAGTACCTCTCCCGCAGAAGGAGCCTCGCGAGCGAGCTCGCATCGCCTCTCACTGCGGCCGTTCCGTCCCGGCAGGCCGGGTCGGAGCGTCCTCGCTCGGGGAGCGCGGAGGAGCGGCTCGCCCGGAAGACGCTGGCCCGGGTGGAGAAGCGACTCGAGCAGGTGGCGGCCCGTGAGACCGAGATGAACGCCGAGGTGCTCGCGCACGCGTCCGACCACGAGCGGCTCGGTGTGTTGGGGGCCCGGCTGGCCGAGCTGACGGAGGAACGCGAGGCTCTCGAGGCCGAGTGGCTCGAGGCGGCCGAGCAGCTCGAGTAGCGCAGAGCCAGGGCCTCGGCGTGTGGCTCAGGAGGTCGTGCGCCCCGACTCGGCGAACGGCGCGAGGAGGATGCGCAGCAGGGACGCCAGGCGCGTGCGGTCGCGCTCGGGGAGGTCCTCCAACAGCCCGCGCTCGGCGTCCAGGAGCGCAGCGAACGCCGCGTCCACGGCAGCCCGGCCGTCGGCCGTGAGCCGCACGATGACCCCGCGTCGGTCGTCGGGGTCCGGATAGCGCTCGACGTACCCGCGGGCGCTGAGCCGGTCGATCCGGTTGGTCATGGTGCCGCTGGTCACCAGGGTCTCGCGCAGCAGCCGCCCGGGGGAGAGCTCGTACGGCGCGCCCGCACGGCGCAGCGCGGCGAGCACGTCGAACTCCCACTGCTCGATGCCGTGCGCGGCGAACGCGTCGCGCCGGGCCAGCTCGAGGCGGCGGGCCAGCCGGCTCACCCGGCTGAACACCGCGACCGGCGCGAGGTCGAGGTCGCCGCGCACGCGGCCCCAGGCCTCGAGCAGATCGTCCACCTCGTCGCGCACGAGGGACAGTCTAGGGGCTGTCGAGAATCTTGACATCAAGATGGTTCCTCAGCAGACTGAGGGTTATCTTGATGTCAAGATACTGAGGAGGCGTCGTGCCGCACACCTGGGACCCCGACCGCTACCTGACCTACGCCGACGAGCGTGGCCGCCCCTTCGTCGAGCTGATGGCGCGCGTCGGAGCCGAGGCTCCGGCGTCCGTGTTCGACCTCGGCTGCGGACCGGGCAACCTCACGTCTCTGCTGCGCGAGCGGTGGCCCGACGCCGACATCTCCGGTCTCGACTCGAGCCGGGAGATGATCGAGCAGGCCCGGTCCGCCGAGCCGAGCATCACGTTCGAGGTCGCCGACCTGCGCGGGTGGGCAGCGGCGGGCGACCCG
>DATAOY010000045.1:0-58060 GCA_036265495.1 Nocardioides sp.
ATCATCCGCATCGGCGCCGAGGTCACCACGGGCGACATCCTGGTCGGCAAGGTCACGCCCAAGGGCGAGACCGAGCTCACCCCGGAGGAGCGGCTGCTCCGCGCGATCTTCGGTGAGAAGGCGCGCGAGGTCCGCGACACCTCGATGAAGGTCCCCCACGGCGAGGAGGGCACCGTGATCGGGGTCCGGGTCTTCGACCGCGAGGAGGGCGACGAGCTCCCGCCGGGCGTCAACCAGCTGGTGCGCGTGTACGTCGCGCAGAAGCGGAAGATCTCCGTGGGCGACAAGCTCGCCGGCCGGCACGGCAACAAGGGCGTGATCGCGAAGATCCTGCCGATCGAGGACATGCCGTTCATGGAGGACGGCACCCCGGTCGACGTGATCCTGAACCCGCTGGGTGTCCCGCGACGGATGAACATCGGGCAGATCCTCGAGCTCCACCTGGGCTGGCTGGCCAAGCAGGGCTGGGACCTCAACCTGTCGGACGACCCCAAGACCTCCGACTGGAAGCAGCGCCTGATCAAGATCCACGCCGACAAGGCCGATCCCGACACCAACCTGGCGACGCCGGTCTTCGACGGCGCCAAGGAGGACGAGATCACCGGCCTGCTGGGTGCGACCCTGCCCAACCGTGACGGTGAGCGTGTCGTCGGCAAGGACGGCAAGGCGCTGCTGTTCGACGGGCGCTCCGGTGAGCCGTTCCCCGACCCGGTCTCGGTCGGCTACATGTACATCCTGAAGCTCCACCACCTGGTCGACGACAAGATCCACGCGCGCTCGACCGGCCCCTACTCGATGATCACGCAGCAGCCCCTGGGCGGTAAGGCCCAGTTCGGCGGCCAGCGGTTCGGCGAGATGGAGGTGTGGGCGATGGAGGCCTACGGAGCGGCGTACGCCCTCCAGGAGCTGCTGACCATCAAGTCCGACGACGTGCCCGGGCGGGTCAAGGTGTACGAGGCCATCGTCAAGGGCGAGAACATCCCGGATTCCGGCATCCCGGAGTCGTTCAAGGTGCTGGTCAAGGAGATGCAGTCCCTCTGCCTGAACGTGGAGGTGCTGTCGCAGGACGGTTCGCAGATCGAGCTGAAGGACGCCGAGGAAGACGTCTTCCGGGCCGCCGAGGAGCTCGGCATCGACCTGTCCCGCCGCGAGCCCAGCTCCGTCGAAGAGGTCTAGGCACCCTGCGGAGCTTCGCGGCGTCGCTCGAAGCTCCGCGGGGAACCGCCCCTGTGGTCCATCACCCACTACCCGAACTCAAGAGCTTGCTTTCATCAACCAGAGAAGGAATGGAGCCACCGTGCTCGATGTGAACTTCTTCGACCAGCTTCGGATCGGCCTGGCCACCGCGGACGACATCCGCGCATGGAGCCACGGCGAGGTCAAGAAGCCGGAGACCATCAACTACCGCACGCTCAAGCCCGAGCGTGACGGCCTCTTCTGCGAGAAGATCTTCGGTCCCACGCGCGACTGGGAGTGCTACTGCGGCAAGTACAAGCGCGTGCGCTTCAAGGGCATCATCTGCGAGCGCTGCGGCGTCGAGGTGACCCGCAGCAAGGTCCGTCGTGAGCGAATGGGTCACATCGAGCTGGCGGCTCCGGTGACCCACATCTGGTACTTCAAGGGTGTCCCGAGCCGGCTCGGATATCTGCTCGACCTCGCCCCGAAGGACCTGGAGAAGGTCATCTACTTCGCGGCGTACATGATCACCGCCGTCGACGAGGACGCCCGCCACCGCGACCTGTCCTCCCTGGAGAACAAGGTCGGTCTCGAGCGGGAGCGTCTCGAGAAGCGCCGGGACGGCGCCATCGACGAGCGCTCCAAGAAGCTCGAGGAGGACCTCGCCGCCCTCGAGGAGGAGGGCGCCAAGGCCGACGCGCGCCGCAAGGTGCGTGACGGGGCCGAGCGCGAGATGAAGCAGATCCGCGACCGTGCCCAGCGCGAGCTGGACCGGCTCGAGGAGGTCTGGAGCACGTTCAAGACGCTGCAGGTCCAGGACCTCATGGGCGACGAGATGCTCTACCGCGAGATGAAGAACTGGTTCGGCAAGTACTTCGAGGGCCACATGGGGGCCACCGCGATCCAGAAGCGTCTCGAGAGCTTCGACATCGAGGCCGAGGTCGAGAGCCTGCGCGACACCATCGCCAACGGCAAGGGCCAGCGCAAGATCCGCGCCCTCAAGCGGCTCAAGGTCGTCGACGCCTTCCGGAAGACCGACAACAAGCCGCAGGGCATGGTCCTCGACGCCGTTCCGGTCATCCCGCCGGACCTGCGCCCGATGGTGCAGCTCGACGGTGGCCGGTTCGCGACGTCCGACCTCAACGACCTCTACCGCCGGGTGATCAACCGGAACAACCGCCTCAAGCGGCTGCTCGACCTGGGTGCGCCCGAGATCATCGTGAACAACGAGAAGCGGATGCTCCAGGAGGCCGTCGACTCGCTGTTCGACAACGGCCGTCGTGGTCGTCCGGTCACCGGCCCGGGCAACCGGCCGTTGAAGTCGCTGTCGGACATGCTCAAGGGCAAGCAGGGGCGATTCCGTCAGAACCTGCTCGGCAAGCGCGTCGACTACTCCGGTCGTTCGGTCATCGTCTCCGGACCGCAGCTGAAGCTGCACCAGTGCGGTCTGCCCAAGCAGATGGCGCTGGAGCTCTTCAAGCCGTTCGTGATGAAGCGGCTGGTCGACCTGTCGCACAGCCAGAACATCAAGTCCGCCAAGCGGATGGTCGAGCGCGCGACGTCCGGGCTTTCCCGGTACGCCGTGGTGTGGGACGTCCTCGAGGAGGTCATCACCGAGCACCCGGTGCTGCTCAACCGGGCGCCCACGCTGCACCGCCTCGGCATCCAGGCCTTCGAGCCCCAGCTGATCGAGGGCAAGGCGATCCAGATCCACCCGCTCGTCTGCTCGGCGTTCAACGCCGACTTCGACGGGGACCAGATGGCGGTGCACCTGCCGCTGTCCGCCGAAGCCCAGGCCGAGGCACGGATCCTGATGCTGTCGACCAACAACATCCTGAAGCCGTCGGACGGTCGTCCGGTGACCATGCCGACCCTCGACATGATCATCGGTCTGTTCTTCCTCACCACCGACCGGGACGGTGAGCCGGGCGAGGGCCGGGCGTTCTCGACGGTCGCCGAGGCGATCATGGCCTTCGACATGGGCGAGATCTCCCTGCAGAGCAAGATCAAGATCCGGTTCGACGACATCGTGCCGCCGCTCGAGCTCGAGCTCGGTGAGGACTGGGAGGAGGGCCAGTCGATCACGCTCGAGACCACACTGGGCCGGGCGTTGTTCAACGACACCCTGCCGGCCGACTACCCCTTCGTGAACTACGAGGTGGGCAAGAAGGCCATGGGCGCGATCGTCAACGACCTGGCCGAGCGCTACACCAAGGTCGAGGTCGCCGCGTCGCTGGACGCCCTGAAGGACACCGGGTTCCACTGGGCCACACGCTCGGGCGTGACCGTCTCCATCGATGACGTCACCACGCCCGAGAAGAAGGCCGAGATCCTGGCCGACTACGAGGGTCAGGCGACCAAGGTCCAGAAGCAGTTCGAGCGTGGTCTCGTCACCGACGAGGAGCGTCGCCAGGAGCTGGTCGAGATCTGGACCCAGGCGTCGAACGACGTGGCCAAGGAGATGGAGAAGTCCTTCGACCGGACCAACCCCATCTTCATGATGGTCGACTCCGGTGCCTCCGGAAACATGATGCAGATCCGTCAGGTCGCGGCCATGCGTGGTCTGGTGGCCAACCCGCGTGGTGACATCATCCCGCGGCCGATCAAGGCGAACTTCCGTGAGGGCCTGTCCGTGCTGGAGTACTTCATCTCCACCCACGGCGCCCGGAAGGGCCTCGCCGACACCGCGCTCCGTACGGCGGACTCCGGCTACCTGACCCGTCGCCTCGTCGACGTGTCCCAGGACGTCATCATCCGTGAGGACGACTGCGGCACCGAGCGCGGCATGGAGAAGCGGATCGGTGTCCGCGGCGACGACGGACTCGTCCGCAAGGACGACAACGTCGAGACCTCGGCGTACGCCCGCACCACCGCGGTCGACATCACCCACCCGGAGACCGGGGAGGTGCTGGTGGGCGCGGGTGACGACCTCGGCGACGTCAAGATCGGCGAGCTGGTCGCGGCGGGCATCGAGTCCGTGCGCGTGCGCTCGGTGCTGACCTGCGAGGCCCGTACCGGCACATGTGCCAAGTGCTACGGCCGTTCGCTGGCCACGGGCAAGCTCGTCGACATCGGCGAGGCGGTCGGCATCATCGCCGCCCAGTCGATCGGCGAGCCCGGCACCCAGCTGACGATGCGGACCTTCCACACCGGCGGTGTGGCCTCGGCCGACGACATCACGCAGGGTCTGCCGCGTGTCCAGGAGATCTTCGAGGCGCGCATCCCGAAGGGGCGTTCGCCGATCTCCGAGGCCGCCGGCCGGGTCCAGATCGAGGAGACCGACAAGGCTCGCAAGGTCATCGTCACTCCCGACGACGGCTCGGAGGTGCTGGAGTACCCGGTCTCGAAGCGCTCGCGCCTGCTGGTGGGTGACGGCGACCACATCGAGGTCGGCGAGATGCTGACCGTCGGGACGCCGGAGCCGCACGAGGTGCTCCGCATCCTCGGCGTCCGCAAGGCACAGGAGCACCTGGTGGACGAGGTCCAGGCGGTGTACCGCAGCCAGGGCGTGTCGATCCACGACAAGCACATCGAGATCATCGTGCGGCAGATGCTGCGCCGGGTCACGGTGATCGAGTCGGGCGACACCAACCTGCTGCCCTCCGACCTGGTCGACCGGGTGCTGTTCGAGGAGGAGAACCGTCGGGTGGTCTCCGAGGGCGGCAAGCCGGCCTCGGGACGTCCGGTGCTGATGGGCATCACCAAGGCGTCGCTGGCCACCGAGTCGTGGCTGTCGGCCGCCTCCTTCCAGGAGACGACCCGGGTGCTCACGGACGCGGCCATCCACGCCCGCTCCGACAGCCTGCGTGGCCTGAAGGAGAACGTGATCATCGGCAAGCTGATCCCGGCGGGCACGGGACTGGAGCGCTACCGGAACATCCGGGTGGAGCCGACCGAGGAGGCGCGCGCCGCGGCGTACGCCGTCACCGGCTACGACTCGTACGACTACGAGTTCGGCAACACCGGAGCCGTCCAGCCGGTCGCGCTCGACGACTTCGACTTCGGTTCGTACCAGAACTAGGGCGAAGCCCGGGTCTGGTGACGAAGAGCCGGATCGCGCAGGCCCAGGCCCGTCCACGCGTGCGTGGACGGGCCTGGGTGCGTCGAGATCCCGTCGGGTCCGCGCAACAGGCAGAACCCTAGGGTGGACGCGTGCCGTTCCCGGACGAGTCGTTCTCCGAGCGGGTGGAGGTGTCGCCGTACCGGGAGGACTGGGCTGCCGAGGCCGCCGGGTACGTCGCCGTGCTGCGCGACGCCGTGCCGGGCGCACGTGGGGTCGACCACATCGGCTCGACCAGCGTCCCGGGGCTCCCGGCCAAGGACTGCCTCGACCTGATGGTGCGGGTGGCCGTGCTGGACGAGGACGTGCTCGTCCCGGCCCTGGCCGAGCACGGGTTCCGGCTCCGGGTCCAGCCGCTGCTCATGCAGCGTGCGGAGGTGTGGGCGGCCGAGACGGGCTGGCGGATGCCGACGCCCGACGAGGGTCCTCCGGTGCTCGGGGTGGACGGATGCACGGCGGGGTGGGTCGGCGCGCTGCTTCGGGGCTCGACGTACGACGTCCTGGTGGCGCCGGACATCGCCGCCCTCGTCCAGGAGGCCCGGCGACGCGAGCCCGGGCTCGCCGTGGTCGCGATCGACATGCCGATCGGGCTGCCCGACGAACGTCCCCGGACCACGGACGTGCTCGCGCGACGACGACTTCCGACGGGCCGCAAGTCGTCGGTGTTCCCGACGCCCTCGCGCGCCGCGACCACGCGGACGACGTATGTCGAGGCCAGCGCCGCGAACCGCTCCGCGCTCGGCAGAGGCCTCAGCCAGCAGGCGTTCCGCCTGGTACCGAAGATCCTCGACGTCGACGCGTTCGTGCGTTCGGGTCCACCGGTGACCGTGCTGGAGGCGCACCCCGAGGTCAGCCTCGCCGAGATCGACCCCGACTGCGTGGTGCCCGGGAAGACCACGGCGGCCGGTGGTGCGGCACGGCTCGCCGCGCTCCGCGGCGCCGGGCTCGCGCCACCGCCGTACGCCCGCGGCCGGGGGTACACCGCCGACGATCTGCTCGACGCGTGCGCGGTCGCGTGGACGGCCGCGCGGTACGTCGCGGGCACGGCGTACTCCCTGCCGGACCCGCCCGAGGTGTTCTCCGACGGAATCCCCGCGGCGATCTGGGTCTGAGGACGGCGATGCGGGAGCTCCCGCACGGCCCTGAGAGAATCGGGGCATGACCGCGCGGGAGGAGACCGACGTCCTCGTCGTCGGGGCCGGCCCTGCGGGGTCGGCCACGGCGGCCTGGCTCGCGCGGCTCGGCGTCGACGTGCTGCTCACGGACGCCGCGGTGTTCCCACGGGACAAGACCTGCGGCGACGGCCTGACCCCGCGCGCGATCGGTGAGCTGGAGCGGCTCGGCCTCGGCGACTGGCTGCGCGCCCACGCGGTCAACTACGGCCTCCGCGCACACGGCTTCGGCCAGACCCTCCTTCTGCCCTGGCCGGGCGGCACGCTGCCCGACTGGGGCTCGGCGGTCGCCCGCACCGAGCTCGACGACCATCTCCGCTCCGCCGCGATCAAGGCCGGGGCACGCGCGCTCGACGGCGTCCGGGCCGTCGACGTACGGCGTGAAGGTGGTCGGGTCGCGACCGTCGTGTTCACCCGCGGCGACGAGACGTGCGAGGTGGGCTGCCGGCGGCTGATCGTCGCCGACGGCGTCCGGTCGCCGCTCGGAAAGGTGCTCGGGCGTACCTGGCACCGCGACACCGTCTACGGCGTGGCCGGACGCTCCTACCTGACGTCGACCATGGCCGACGACCCGTGGATCAGCTCGCACCTCGAGCTCCGCGGCGAGCGGAACGAGGTCCTGTCCGGCTACGGCTGGATCTTCCCGCTCGGCTCGTCCTCCGGCCGGGCCGAGGTCAACCTCGGGGTCGGCACCCTCGCCACCGACAAGCGCCCGGCCGACGTGCAGGTCCGCCGCTTGATGGCGTCGTACGCCGACGGCGTGCGCGAGGCGTTCGGGCTCGGGGACCAGCTCCGGGCCCCGACCAGTGCCCTGCTGCCGATGGGCGGTGCGGTCAGCGGTGTGGCCGGCCCGAACTGGGCACTCGTCGGCGACGCCGCCGCCTGCGTCAACCCGCTCAACGGAGAGGGCATCGACTACGGGCTCGAGGGCGGTCGCCTGGTCGCGGAGCTGGTCGCCGGCGACGCCGACCTCGCCACCGCCTGGCCGGCCACACTGACCGCGCACTACGGCGAGGCGTTCTCGATAGCGCGCCGGCTGGCCGGGCTCGTGACGGTCCCGCGCGTCCTGGCCACCCTCGGCCCGGCCGGAATGCGCTCCGACTGGCTGATGACCCTGGCCCTGCGCTGGATGGGGAACCTGGTCACCGATGACGATCGCGACCGCGCCGCGCGGGTCTGGCGGTGGGCGGGCCGACACTCGATGACGCGAGACGCCAGGCCACCCTTCTCCTGACAGGATGGAACGACGCCTGTTCGCGAGGAGGCACCATGGCCAAGAACCTGCCTCAGGTGCAGCGGGTGGCGGCGTACGGGCTGGTCCTCCGCGACAACCGGATCCTCCTGACCCGCCTCGCCCGGCGCATCTCGGCCGGCGAGCGCTGGCACCTGCCGGGCGGGGGAGTCGACCACGGGGAGGACCCGCGCGATGCGCTCGTGCGCGAGATCCGTGAGGAGACCGGGCTGGCCGCGGAGGTCGGTGAGACGGCACAGGTCTACTCCGCGCACCGCCCGTCGATGTGGCGGCAGGGACGCCGGTGGGACTACCAGGCGCTGCGGATCGTGTACGACGCCTGGGTGCCGGTCGACGCTCCGGACCCGCGGGTGGTCGAGGTCGACGGTTCCACGGTCGACGTCGCCTGGCACCCGGTCGCGGACGTGCTCTCCGGCACGCTCCCGGTCACCGAGATCGTGACGGAGGCGCTGGCCGGCCACCGGCCGTTCCGGCTGCAGCGGCTGGCCGTCTACGCGCTGGTACGACGCGGCCCCGACGTCCTGCTGACCCGGATCTCCGCCCTCGGCGCACATCCCGGTGCCTGGACCCTGCCGGGTGGTGGGCTCGACCACGGTGAGTCCCCGCGCGACGCGGTGGCGCGCGAGGTGCGGGAGGAGTGCGGCATCGACTGCGAGATCGGCGACCTGCTCGACGTCCACGACACCCATTTCGAGGGCACCGCGCCGTCCGGCCGCTTCGAGGACTTCCACGGTGTGCACCTGGTCTTCCGAGGGACCGTCCCCGAGGGCGCCGAGCCGCGGGTGGTCGAGACCGACGGCACCACCGACGCCGTGGCGTGGGCGCCGGTCGCCGACGTCGAGAGCGGCCGGATCCGGGTGCTCGATGTCGTGACGGCAGCCTTGGAGGCCGACTCCTAGACTGGGCCGGTGAACCCCCGACACCGGCGACTCGTCATCCCCGTCGCCCTGGCGGGGCTCCTCCTGATCGTGGTCATCGCCTCCGTGGTCCGCCGATGAGCGAACCGCTCCTCCGCGCGCTGACCCGGCTGCGCGCGATGATCCTGGACGACGAGGCCCTGGTCCGGGCCGTCGCGTCCGGACGCCGACGCGGCACGCAGCCGCCGTGGCGACGGGTCGAGCTGCGGTACGTCGACCTCAAGGCCGGACGCCACCTGCAGGTGACGGCGTACGACGACGCGCAGGCGCACACCGCCAACCACGCCGTCGGTGACCCCGCTCGGGCGGCGCTCGACGGCCTGCTCGAGCAGCCGTTCGGCAACTGGCACGTCGACACCACCACCGGGACCCACCAGCTCCGGGTGAGCAAGAAGGGCGAGGCGGTCGTGCACAGCCGGCCGCGTGAGGACGAGTCGGAGGTCGACCGCGACCACGATCGCGACAAGGGGCGCCTGCTGCCCGAGGACGACCCGGTGTTCCGCGCGCTCGGGCTCAGCGACCACGAAGGCCGGATGAAGCCCAGCCGGCAGGGGAAGTACCGCCAGGTCGAGGAGTTCCTGCGGATCCTCGACGCATCGATCACCGACGCGCTGGACAAGGGACACCTGCGTACGCCGACGCCGCGGGAGCCGCTCCGGATCGTCGACCTGGGGTGCGGCAACGCCTACCTGACCTTCGTCACCGAGCGCTACCTGAGCCGCGTGCGCCGCCTTCCCGCGCACCTCACGGGCATCGACCAGCGCGAGCAGTCGCGCACTCACAACGAGAAGATCGCCGGCGAGCTGGGCGTGGACGCGACGTTCGTCGCCTCGTCGATCGGCGACGCGGCGCCCGACGTACCACCCGACGTGGTGCTGGCCCTGCACGCCTGCGACACGGCGACCGACGACGCGCTGGCCCGGGCGGTGGAGTGGGAGACGCCGTTGGTGCTGGCGGCGCCCTGCTGCCATCACGACATCGCCGCCCAGCTCCGCCGGCATCCCACACCGGCGCCGTACGCGCTGCTCACCCGGCACGGCATCCTCCGCGAGCGCTTCGCCGACACCCTCACCGACGGGCTGCGGGCGTCGCTCCTGCGGCTCCAGGGGTACCGGGTCGACGTCATGCAGTTCGTCGGCAGCCAGCACACCCCGCGCAACACGCTGCTGCGCGGCGTCCGCACGGGCCGGCCGCTGACCGGCGGGGCGGCCCGGCGCGAGTACGACGAGCTGGTCGCGGCCTGGGGTGTGCGCCCGCGCCTCGGCGAGCTGCTCGACCGGGTGTGACGAGGCGTCGGATGCAGCAGCTGCTGGCCGGGCTGGCGATCGCGGCCCCTCTCGCGCTCGGCATCGCCGTCACCCCGACGGCCCCGCACGGGGAGCGCGTCCTCAGCTTCGACGACCCCGCGATCGTGGAGGCGAGTGCGTTGGTCGTCGACGACGGGCTGTTCCTGACCACGAACGACTCGGGCGACACCGGGCGGGTCTTCGCCGTCGACGGCGGCGGGCGCACGGTCGGCGTCACCCACTGGGCGGCCGATCCCACCGACACCGAGGCGCTGGCCCCGGCGGGGCCCGGCCACGTGTGGGTCGGAGACATCGGTGACAACCTCGGGCGGCGGTCGTCGATCTCGGTCGCGCGGGTCCCGGTGGCGCGTGGCGACCGCACGGTGCACCCGGCGACGTACCGGCTCGTCTATCCCGACGGTGCCACCGACGCCGAGACGTTGCTGCGCGACCCCGTCACCGGACGCCTCTACGTCGCGAGCAAGAACGTGTTCGGCGGCGTGCTGTACGCCGTCCCCGAGCACCTGGACATCTCCAGGCCGAACCGGCTGACCTCGATCGGACGGGTCCTGCCGGTGGCCACGGACGGCTCGTTCTTCCCCGACGGCAAGCACCTGATCGTCCGCAACTACTCCTCCGCGGTGGTCTACTCCTGGCCGTCGTTGCAGCCGGTGGCGTCGTTCGCGCTGCCCCACGAGCGCCAGGGTGAGGGGATCGCCGTCGCGGACGACGGCCGGGTGTACGTCTCGTCCGAGGGGCCGCACTCCCCGGTGCTCCGGGTGACCCTGCCGCCCGCCGTTCAGGACGCCGTACGCCCGGAGGTCTCCGTGGGGCCGGGCACGCCGTCCGCGTCCGCCTCACCGGGCTCCTCCCGGGCCGCCGACCCGGCCCAGGCCGAGCCGACGTCCCGCGACGCCTGGCCGTGGCTCGCCGGCGGGCTCCTCGGGCTCGGTGCCCTCCTCGTGCTGCTCCGCGCGGTGCGTCCCCACTGAACCGCGCGACCGGTGGCCCCACCTCAGGGTGAGGAGCCCGGAGCCGGCGCTGGCTAGCGTGACCGCATGGCGCGGCTGAGGCGGAGCTCACCGGACGATCCGGGGTGGACCCGCCGTCGTGCGGGGAAGGGCTTCCGCTACCTCGACGAGAGTGGCGGCCGGCTGTCGGACGAGGACGCCGAGCGGGTGAGGGCCCTGGTGATCCCCCCGGCCTGGCAGGACGTCTGGATCTGTCCCTGGCCCAACGGCCACCTCCAGGCGGTCGGGATCGACGACGCCGGGCGGCGGCAGTACCTCTACCACCCGCAGTGGCGTGCCCGACGCGATGCGGCCAAGCACGTGCGGGTGCTGGAGTTCGGGCGGGTGCTGTCCAGGGCCCGCGAGCGGGTGCTCACCGACCTCGGCACGGCCGGGATGACCCGCGACCGCGCCTGCGCGACGGCCGTGCGCCTGCTCGACCTCGGCTACTTCCGCATCGGCAACGACGCGTACGCGGACCAGTACGGCAGCTTCGGGCTCACCACCCTGCAGCGTCGCCACGTGCGCAAGCGCCGGTCCTCACTGGTGTTCGAGTTCGTCGGCAAGTCCGGCGTCGAGCACGAGATCATCATCGACGACCCGGCGGCCGTCGAGGCGCTGGACGTGATGCGCCGGCGCCGGGCGCCGGCCGAGGAGGAGCTCCTGGCCTGGAAGGAGCGGGGTCGCTGGCACGACCTCGATGCCGGGCACGTGAACGACTACATACGTGCCGCGACCGGGATGGAGGCGACCGCGAAGGACTTCCGCACCTGGCACGCGACCGTGCTGGCCGCGACCGCACTGGCCGAGAGCGACGAGCCGGGAACGACGAAGGCCTCGCGGAAGCGAGCAGAGGTGGCCGCGATGAAGGAGGTCGCGGCGTTCCTCGGGAACACCCCGGCGCAGGCGCGCGCGTCGTACGTCGATCCCCGCGTGCTGGACGCCTACGAGGAGGGCCGCACGATCGGGCACGCCGTACGCCGCAGGGCCGGCTCGGCGGACGAGCGACAGGCGATCCTCGAGCGCGCCGTGCTCCGGCTGCTCAGCGAGGCGTGAGGGTCAGCCGTTGCCGAGTGCCGGGTGGTGCCACACCCAGCTCGGGCGGGCGTGAACGTCGATGAGTCCCACGCGTCGCATGTTGTGCAGGGAGGGATTCGGGTTCTGTGCGGTTTCCGCGAACGTCTCGGCCGACGCGAAGCGCAGCCCGCGGTCGCGCGCCTCGCGGATGCGCGCGTCGAGCAGCGCGGTCTGGGCTCCTCGGTTGCGTCCCTCGGGGAGGGTGGCGGCGCCGAACAGCGCCACCGACGACGTCTCGGGCACACAGAGCATCCGCGCGACGGCGACGAGGGTCTCGCCGTCCCAGGCGCCGTACGTCGCCCAGTCGCCGGCGAAGTACTGCCCGCCGTCGAACATCGCGAAGGCATCGGGTGTCTCCTCGAACCCGAACCCGGCTGCCATGATCCGGACGAAGTCCCCCGCGTGCTCGGGCTCGAGCCGGGAGATGCGCAGGTCGGTGTCGACCGTGCGCGGCTCGGCCGGACCGAAGAGCTTCACGAACAACGTGCCCCGGGTGAGGGCGTGCTCGGTGACGATCGCCTCCCAGTCGGTCGGCACGACTCGGGGCTGCACGAGCAGGCCGAGGGCGGCGACGCCTCGCACGCGTCCGCGCTCGAGGACCTCGCCCACGGTCGCCTCGGAGAGCGTCTCGCAGAACCCGAGCGCCTTGTTCCAGTAGCCCCACATCGGGTCGCGCACGACGACGGTGTGGACGCCGTCGCCGGCGTCGTGGCTGCTCAGGCCGAGCTGTTCGGTGACCGCGGGGGTCTCGTCGTCGACGAGCCGCCGCATCGCGATCGCCTCGGTGCGCTCGGCGAGGTCGGACCACTCGGCACTCGGGTGGGCGCGCGGCTGGGTGTGCGGCTGGGTCATGTCGGAACTGTGCCCGACCCACGACATCACCGTCATCGGTCTGGGGAACGATGGGGGCATGGACCTCACCGTCGTCCAGGGAGACATCACCGAGCAGCACGTCGACGCCGTCGTGAACGCCGCCAACCGGGCGATGCGCGGCGGCGGGGGAGTCGACGGCGCGATCCACCGAGCCGGCGGGCCGGCCGTGCTCGAGGACTGCCGACGGCGCTTCCCCGACGGCCTCGCCACCGGCGATGCCGGCTGGACGACAGCCGGGGAGATGCCGGCGCGCTGGGTGATCCATGTGGTCGGGCCGAACCACCGCGCTGGTGAGACGGACCGGTCGCTGCTCACCTCCTGCTACGCCCGGGCGCTCGCCGTGGCCGACGAGCTGGGCGCCAGGTCCGTCGCGTTCCCGCTGGTCAGCGCCGGGATCTACGGCTGGCCGAAGGACGATGCGATCGCCGCTGCCGTCGAGACGCTGCGCTCGACGGCCACGCAGGTCGAGGAGGCGCGGCTGGTCGCGTTCGACGCCCACACCTACACCGCACTCGTGACGGCCGTCGATGGCTGACGAGTCGGGCCGCCCGGTCTTCGTCCTGCACGAGCACCGGAAGCCGCAGCCGCACTACGACCTCCGCCTCGAGGAGCGCGGTGTGCTGCGGTCGTGGGCGGTGCCCAAGGGTCTGCCCCCGGACTCGCGCACCGACCGCCTCGCCGTGGCCGTCGGCGACCACGACCTCGACCACGCGACGTACACCGACACGGACAAGGACATCGCCGACTCCGGCTGGTGGGAGCTCGAGGACCGCACGGACAAGCGGTTCGTGTTCGTGCTCCACGGCCGCGAGGGCGCCCGTCGCTACGCGCTCATCGACACCGGCTCGGACTGGCTCCTCCACCTGACGAAGGGGCAGCCGGGGGGCTGACGGTTTCACCGCTCAGGCGGTGAAACCGACGGTTACCGGCGGAAGGATCGGCCAAGAAGCATCGGTTTCACCGCTGAGGCGGTGAAACCGACAGCCCACCCTCACAGCCGCTCGACCACGTAGTCCACGCAGGCGGTGAGGGCCTCGACGTCCGAGGGGTCGATGGCGGGGTACATCGCGATCCGCAGCTGGTTGCGGCCCAGCTTGCGATACGGCTCGGTGTCGACGATCCCGTTGGCCCGCAGGGTCGCGGCGATCGCAGAGGCGTCGATGGCGTCGTCGAAGTCGATGGTCCCGATCACCAGGGAGCGGTGGTCGGGGTCGGCGACGTACGGCGTGGTGTACGCCGTCTTCTCGGCCCAGCCGTAGAGCGCGTCAGACGACGCGGTGGTGCGCTCGACCATGCCCGTCAGCGAGCCGTTCGCGTTCATCCAGTCGAGCTGTTCGGCCATCAGGAAGATCGTCGCGATCGACGGGGTGTTGTAGGTCTGGTTCAGCCGCGAGTTGTCAATGGCGGTCACCAGGTCGAGGAACGCCGGGATGTGCCGGCCGCTCCCCTTGATCGCCGCCGCCCGCTCGATCGCGGCCGGCGACATCAGCGCGATGAACAGCCCACCGTCGGAGGCGAACGCCTTCTGCGGCGCGAAGTAGTAGGTGTCGACCTCGGTCAGGTCGACCGGCAGGCCGCCGGCCCCCGAGGTCGCGTCGATGAGCAGCAGCGCGCCGTCATCGGCGCCGGCCACCCGGCGTACCGGTGCCATCACGGCGGTCGACGTCTCGTTGTGCGGCCACGCGTAGACGTCGACACCCGTCTCGGCGGCCGGCTCCGGCCGGGTGCCGGGGTCAGAGGCGACCACCGACGGCTCGGCCAACCACGGCGCGGCCTTGGCGGCCGCCGCGAACTTCGAGGAGAACTCCCCGAACGACAGGTGCTGGCTCCGCTCCCGGATCAGGCCGTACGTCGCGACGTCCCAGAACGCGGTCGCGCCGCCGTTCCCGAGCACGACCTCGTACCCGTCCGGAAGATCGAAGAACGTCGCCAGCCCCTCCTGGACCCGGCGGACGAGCCCGCGGATCGGCGCCTGCCGGTGGGAGGTCCCCATCAGCGTCGTGCCGCTCGCGGCCAGGGCGTCGAGATGGCCGGTCTGGATCTTGGACGGCCCGGCCCCGAAGCGGCCGTCGGCCGGCTTCAGGTCGTCGGGGATCGAGATCGCGTCGGTCATGAGCAACCTTCCGTGGGACGGGGGTGGTCTGCCTGACGACGCTGTCGGCGCTGACTATTGTGTCAGGGCCGTAGCCGCGGGACCCCGGGAGGACACCAGGTGGGCACGACGCAAGGCCCGCCGCGCGCGCCGGCAGAGGGGCTCGCCGACCTGCGGATCGAGCAGCGGCCGGTCTCCCACCCGGACGCTCAGCTGCTGGTCGAGGCCGTCCAGCAGGAGTACGTCGTCCGCTACGGCGGGCGCGACCGCACTCCGATGGTGGCCTCGGAGCTCGCCCCGCCCTCCGGCGCGTTCTACGTCGGCTATCGCGACGGCATGCCCGTGATGACCGGCGCGTGGCGCTTCCGCGACGACGTACAACGGCTCGGATCCGCCCGGCCGGCCGAGGTCAAACGCATGTACGTCGTGCCCGCGGCGCGGCGCGAGGGGCTGGCGCGGCTGATGCTCGCGCACCTGGAGGCGACCGCGCGGACTGCCGGGGCGGAGGTGATGATCATGGAGACCGGCACGGCGCAGCCGGAGGCGATGGCGCTCTACCTCGCCGCGGGCTACGAGCCGATCGAGCCGTTCGGCCACTATCGTGACGCGCCCCGCAACCGCTGCTACGGGAGGCGACTCACTTCGTAGTCCGGACGTCATACGTTCTGGCCGCTAGGGCGACCAGAACGTATGACGTTGAGGTGTCCGCGTCCCTGGTCCGCGCAGGGGAGCATCAGGCCCCCCAGGCGGCGTTCCACCCGTCGACCGAGGCGGCCGGGCGGGCCGGGGGACCGGTGTAGACCGCCGAGGGCCGGATCAGCCGTCCGGTGCGCTTCTGCTCCAGGATGTGGGCCGACCAGCCGCCGGTGCGGGCGCAGGTGAACATCGACGTGAACATGTTGGCCGGCACCTCGGCGAAGTCGAGCACGATCGCGGCCCAGAACTCGACGTTCGTCTCGAGCACCCGGTCGGGACGTCGTGCGCGGAGCTCGGTGAGCGCGGCCTTCTCGAGCGCCTCCGCGACCTCGTAGCGCGGGGCGCCGAGCTCGCGCGCCGTACGTCGCAGCACCCGAGCGCGGGGGTCCTCGGCGCGGTAGACCCGGTGGCCGAAGCCCATCAGTCGCTCGCCCTTGTCGAGCAGCGACTTCACGTACCCCTCGGCGTCGCCGGATCTCTCGACCTCCTCGATCATCCCGAGCACGCGCGACGGGGCGCCGCCGTGCAGCGGACCGCTCATCGCGCCGATGGCGCCGGAGAAGGCCGCCGCGACGTCGGCGCCGGTCGAGGTGATCACCCGCGCGGTGAACGTCGAGGCGTTCATGCCGTGCTCGGCGGCGGAGCTCCAGTAGGCGTCGATCGCCTGTGTGTGCAGGGGATTCGCCTCACCTCGCCAGCGGATCAGGAACCTCTCGGCGAGGGTCCGCCCCTGGTCGACCTCGCGCTGGGTGACGACGGGGGTACCGAGACCGCGCGCGGACTGTGCGGCGTACGACAGCACCATCACCGCGACCCGCGACAGGTCCAGGCGGGCCTGCTCGTCGGAGATGTCGTAGGTCTGGCCCATGCCGAGCATCGGCGCGAGCATCGCCACCGACGCCTGGACGTCGGCGCGCACGTCGCCGGTGTGGATCGCGATGTTGTAGGGCTCGGCCGGTGGCAGTCCCGGCTCGAAGGCGCCGTCCACGAGCAGACCCCAGACCTTCTCGAACGGGACCCGCCCGACGAGCTCCTCGATGTCGACCCCGCGGTAGCGGAGGGCCGAACCCTCCTTGTCGGGCTCGGCGATCTCGGTGGCGAACGCGACCACACCCTCCAGGCCCTCGTGGACCTCCGGCTGCTGCTCGCTCATGCGACTCCTTCGTCGTCGGGCTCCCTCCTGCCGATTCTGCCCTGGGGCTCCTGGCCGGTGCACGCCTGGGTCGACGGCAGCACGGGTGGCCGGTGGTTGGATTGACGGCGTGACCGACCCGTACGCCGACCTGCGCCGCGAGTACGCCCTGGGCGGGTTGACCGAGGAGGAGCTGGCGGCCGACCCGTTCGCGATGTTCCAGCGGTGGTACCACGACGCCGTCGCTGCGTCGGTGTACGAGCCCAACGCGATGGTGGTCGCCTCCGCGTCCGCCGACGGGCGTCCGTCGTCACGACTGGTGCTGCTCAAGGGGTTCTCGCCCGCGGGCTGGGTCTTCTTCACCAACCTCGGGTCGCGCAAGGGCACCGAGCTGCTGGCCAACCCCCACGTCTCCCTGCTGTTCCCGTGGCACCCGCTCGAGCGGCAGGTGCGGGTCGACGGGCGGGCCGTGCTGCTCGGTCGCGGCGAGGTCGCGGCGTACTTCGAGACGCGGCCGCGCGGCTCTCAGCTGGGCGCGCACGCGTCCCGGCAGTCGCGCGAGGTCGGCTCCCGGGAGGAGCTCGACGATGCCTGGGCGGCCGCCGACGCGGCGTACCCCGACGAGGTGCCGGTGCCCGACGAGTGGGGCGGCTTCCGGGTCGAACCGGACGCCGTGGAGTTCTGGCAGGGCAGACCGGGGCGCATGCACGACCGGCTGGTCTACCGGCTCGACGGCGACTCCTGGTCGGTCCACCGACTCGCCCCGTGACCGTCGAGCTCGTGCACACCGACCCGGTCTGATCCCTATCGTGGGTGGATGCACAGCCCCCTGGTCCTCGTCGCGACCGCTGTCGGCACCGCCGTCGCGTCGGTCGCGCTGTCGGTTCCCCCGCCCGCCGGCGCCCGGTCCGCGATGTCCGACGACCCGGTACGGGCCTCCGGTCGTGGGGTGAAGCACGTGCCGGTGCCGAAGGCGGCCCGCGCCGTCGACACCAGCCACCCCGACCACGTGGTCGGTCACGGCACCCCTGCGAGCTGTACGTCGAAGAGGGTGGTGCGGGCGGTCGCGAAGGGCGGCGTGATCACGTTCGACTGCGGGCCGGCTCCCGTCGTCATCCGGTTGCGGCGCACCGCGAAGGTCGTGAACACCAGCCACCGGGTCGTGCTCGACGGCGGCGGGCTGGTCACGCTGAGCGGGATGGGGAGGCGCCGGATCCTCTACCAGGACACCTGCGACAAGAGGCAGATCTGGACGACGTCCCACTGCGACGACCAGGCCCGGCCGAGGCTCGTCGTCCAGCACCTCACCCTCGCGGACGGCAACTCCACCGGAAATCTCGCCGAGGGCGGTGGCGGAGGCGCGATCCTGGATCGCGGCGGACAGCTGAAGATCGTCGACACCCACTTCACCGGCAACCGCTGTGACCGCACCGGGCCCGACCTCGGCGGTGCGGCCGTCCGCGCGCTGTCGCAGTACCACGGCCGTCCCGTGTACGTCGTGAACAGCACGTTCCGCGGCGGGCGCTGCAGCAACGGCTCAGGACTGAGCAGCATCGGGGTTTCGTGGACGGTGCTCAACAGCGTCTTCGTCTGGAACAGGGCCGTCGGGCACGGCGCCAACCCGCCCCATCACCCCGACCAGCCCGGCGGAGGCTCCGGAGGCGCGATCTACACCGACGGCAACGACTACACCGTCCGGGTCGCCGGCACGCTGATGCGGCACAACCACGCCAACGAGGGCGGGGGCGCGATTTTCTACGTCAGCAACGACCTCTCCGGGCGCCTCCACCTGCGCTGGTCGACCCTCACGGACAACGTCAGTGCGGGCTTCGAGACGCGTCCCGGCATCTTCTACCAGGGACGAGGTCCCATCGACGCCCGCCACTCGGTCATCCGTTGACCAGCGGTCTCATCCCTACGATGACGCCATGGCGTTGCTGGAGCGCGACGGGGCCCTGAGGGGTGCATCGGACTACCTCGCCGCCGCGATCGAGGGGAACGGGCGGCTGGTCTTCGTCGCGGGTGAGGCGGGGGTGGGCAAGACCAGCCTCGTCGACCGGGTGGTGTCGGAGGCACCCGCGACCGTTCACGTGGCCCGGGGCGCCTGTGACGGATCGGCCACACCGCCACCGCTCGGCCCGCTCCTCGAGATGCTGCCGGACCTGCCTCCGGACGTCTGGCCGGCCGGTGTCGAGCGGCACGAGGTCTTCACCCGGCTCTCGACCGCGCTGGGTGAGACCGACACGCCGTACCTGCTGGTGCTCGAGGACGCCCACTGGGCCGACGAGGCGACGTTGGACCTCGTCCGTCATCTCGCCCGTCGCGTGCATCGGCTGCGCGCCATGGTGGTGGTCACCTACCGCGCCGAGGAGGCGGTCGGCGCCCATTCCCTGCGGGTGCTGCTGGGCGACGTCGGCAGTGCGGCCGGCGTACGCCGGATCGACCTCAGCCCGTTGTCGCCGGACTCCGTGCGCGGGCTCCTCGACGAGGCGCCGGCGTCCGGGCTGGACCCGGCCGAGCTGCACGCCGCCACGCGCGGCAACCCGTTCTTCGTCACCGAGGTGATCGCGGCTGGGGGTACGTCGGTCCCGCGGAGCGTGCGCGAGGCGGTGCTGTCGCGCATCGCTCGCCTGTCCGACCGGGCGCATGCCGTGCTCGACCTCGTCGCGCTGGCCGGCCCGTGGACCGAGGTCGCCCTGGTCGAGGACCTCGCTCCCGACAGTGCGGACGCGCTCGACGAGGCGCTCAGCCACGGCGTCCTGCTGCTGACCGGGCAGGCCCTGATGTTCCGCCACGAGCTGGCGCGGCTCACCGTGCTCGACGAGATCCCCGCGTTGCGGCGACGCGCCGACCATGCACGGGTCCTGGCCTGGCTCCTGGCGCACGAGGGTCAGCCGGCCCGCCTGGCACACCACGCCGAGGGCGCGGGCGACACCGAGGCCACCGTGGTCCACGCGCTGGCCGCGGCCGAGCACGCCGCGCGCCTGGGGTCCCACCAGGAGGCGGTCGACCAGTACCAGCGTGCCCTGCGGCACACGGAGTCCAGCACCGATCCGGCGTACGCCGACCTGCTCGGACGGCTGGCCTATGAGCTCTACGTCACCGGACGCGTCGAGGAGGCGATGACCAGACGGCAGCGGGCCCTCGAGGTCTGGCAGGCACTCGGCGAGACGCAGCAGATCGGCGACACGCAGCGGTGGCTCTCCCGGCTCAGCTGGTTCGCCGGGCGCAGCCGCGAGGCCGAGCGGTACGGCGCCGACGCCTGCGCGACCCTGGCGGGCGCCGGCGACACCCTCGAGGCGATGGCGATGAGCAACCGTGCCCAGCTCCGGATGCTCGCCTACGACCTCGCCGGCACCCGTGAGTGGGTCCATCGGACGCTCGCGCTGCTGGACAGCCTGCCGCCCGGGCCCGACGTCGAGGAGGTCCGGGTCCACGCCCTCAACAACCTGGGCACGATCGAGGTCGACGTCGGGGACGGGGCGGAAGGCTGGCGCCTGCTCGACGAGAGCCTGCGCCGCTCGCAGCAGGCCGACCTGCACGAGCACGCGGCTCGGGCGTACACCAACACCGTGGCCAGCGCGGTCCTCCAGCACGACCACCTGCGTGCGCAGGCGACGCTCGTCCGTGGCCTGGAGTACTGCCGGGAGCGCGACCTCGACGCCTGGGACCTCTACATGCGCGGCTGGCACGCCCAGGGGCTGCTCGACCGGGGTGACCTCGCCGGGGCGCTCAGCGGAGCCGAGGAGATCCTGCGGCATCCCCGGACCGCATGGGTCAGCCGGATCGGAGCGCTGTGCGTCGTCGCCCGGGCCAGGGCCCGGGCCGGACGGGCGGGCTGGGAGGAGCCGTTGTCCGAGGCGGTCGAGCTGGCGTACGGCACCGGCGAGGCCCAACGGATCGGGCCGGCCGTGGCCGCCGTGTGCGAGGTGGCCTGGCTCGACGGCGACCGGGAGCGATGGGAGCGCGAGGCGGTGCGCGGGTGGGAGGTGGTCGGCCGGGCGGACAGCCCGTGGATGCGTGGGCTGGTGAGCTCGTGGCTGCCCGACCCGGCCGGCCACGAGCTGGGCGTGCTCGCTGCGCCGTACCGGGCCGAGGCCGAGGGTCGGTGGGCCGACGCCGCGGCGCGGTGGAGCCGTCTGGGCAGTCCGTACGCCGAGGCGCTGGCCCTGGCGCGCAGCGGCACCCGCGAGGGGCTGGCCCGGGCCGTCACCGCGTTCCAGGAGCAGGGCGCCGACCGGGCCGCGGAGCGGGCACGTTCGCTGTCGCGGTCACAGGGGTGGGCGCCACCCCGGGGGCGCCGTGCCACGACGGTGGCGCACCCGGACGGCCTCACCCGGCGAGAGGCCGAGGTGCGGGAGCTCTTGGCGGAGGGGCTGTCCAACGCCGCCATCGCCGAGCGCCTCGTCGTCTCCCCGCGCACCGTCGAGCACCACGTCGCCTCGGTGATGAGCAAGCTGGGCGCCAGCTCTCGCCACGACCTCCGCACGAACGCCGTACCGGGGAGCGCCGGAAACAACTTGTGAGTGAGCGCTCACTCAGTTACCGTGGCGGACGATGTCCCCTCGTGCCAGCGCCCTGTCGCCCGACGAACGCCGCAAGGCGATCGTCGCGGCGCTGTTGCCGTTGCTGGTCGAGCGCGGGGAGGACGTCAGCACGCGTGAGATCGCGCAGGCGGCCGGGATCGCGGAGGGCACGATCTTCCGGGTCTTCCCGGACAAGGGCAGCCTGATGCTGGCCGCGGCCGAGGAGGCGATCAACCCGGCCGACGGTCAGGCGGCGTTCGAGGAGGCCATGGAGGGCCTCGAGACGCTGCGCGACAAGGTCGTGGTCGCCGCGCAGCGGGTTCTCGACCGGATGCGGATGACGATGTCGGTGCTGTTCGCGGTGCGTCGCCACATCGGCGCCTCCGAGGAGGCGCACCAGCACCACAAGAAGCACTTCGGCCCGCCTCGGTTCGTCATCGATGCGCAGGCCGAGCTGCACCGCCGACTGACGTCGATCTTCGAGCAGCACCGCGACGAGCTCGCGGTCGAGCCCGAGGTCGCCGCGGTCGCGCTGCGCAGCCTGATCTTCGGGGCCAGTCGTCCCGAGCTCGGCATGACGCCCGCGCTCAGCGCGGACCAGATAGCAGACCTCCTCCTCTCGGGGGTCGCCACACGGGGAGAGAAGTAGCCAGATGTTGATCACGCTCGTTCGCAGGTTCCTCGCGGCCTACCGCCGGCCTCTGGCCGTCGTCGTCGCGCTGCAGTTCGTCGGCACCGTGATGGCGCTCTACCTGCCCAGCCTGAACGCCGACATCATCGACAACGGTGTCGTGACCGGCGACACCGGCTACATCGTCCACATCGGCGCGGTGATGCTCGGCGTCGCGCTGGTCCAGATCTGCTGCTCGGTCGGCGCGGTCTGGTTCGGCGCGCGTACGGCGATGGGCTTCGGCCGCGACGTACGCGCGTCGATCTTCCACCGGGTCGGCATGTTCAGCCAGCGCGAGGTGCAGCACTTCGGCGCACCCAGCCTGATCACGCGCGAGACGAACGACGTGCAGCAGGTGCAGATGCTCGTGCTGATGTCGTGCACCCTGATGGTGATGGCGCCGATCATGATGGTCGGCGGCATCGTGATGGCCATCCATGTCGACGTCGGCCTGTCCTGGCTGGTGGCGGTGACGGTGCCCGTGCTGGCCGTCTGCCTGGGCCTGATCATCAGCCGGATGGTCCCGAGCTTCCGGCTGATGCAGAGCCGCATCGACGAGGTCAACCGGCTGCTCCGCGAGCAGATCACCGGCGTCCGCGTGGTGCGGGCCTTCGTCCGGGAGCCGTTGGAGACCGAGCGCTTCGCGGGGGCCAACACCGACCTCACCGCGGTCGCCATCCGGGCCGGGCGCTACCAGGCGCTGATGTTCCCGACCGTGATGCTGGTGGCCAACGTCGCCTCCGTCGGCGTGCTGTGGTTCGGCGGGCACCGGGTCGACTCCGGCGCCATGCAGGTGGGCGCCCTCACGGCCTACCTGGCCTATCTGATGCAGATCGTGATGTCGGTGATGATGGGCACCTTCATGATGATGATGATCCCGAGGTCGGCGGTCTGCGCCGACCGGGTCATGGAGGTGCTCCACACGACCACGTCGGTGCCGGCGCCCGAGGAGCCGGTCACCGACCTGCCACAGCGGGGCACCCTGCGCCTGGACGGCGTCGAGTTCAGCTACCCGGGTGCCGACCACCCGGTGCTCCGCGACCTCTCCTTCGAGGCGCACCCCGGGCAGACGGTCGCGGTGATCGGCTCCACCGGTGCCGGGAAGAGCACGCTGGTCGGCCTGGTGCCGCGACTGTTCGACGTCACCGGGGGGACGCTCGAGGTCGGCGGCGTCGACGTACGCCGGCTGGAGCCCGAGCGACTCTGGTCGGTGATCGGGCTGGTCCCGCAGAAGGCGTACCTCTTCTCCGGCACGGTCCGGTCCAACCTCCTCCACGGCAAGCCCGATGCCACCGACGACGAGCTGTGGGAGGCCCTGGAGATCGCCCAGGCCGCCGACTTCGTGCGCGAGATGCCCGAGGGCCTCGACGCCGCGATCACCCAGGGCGGCACCAACGTCAGCGGCGGCCAGCGCCAGCGGCTGGCCATCGCCCGGGCCGTGGTACGGCGGCCCGAGATCTACCTGTTCGACGACTCCTTCTCGGCGCTCGACCTCGCCACCGACGCGCGGCTGCGCGCCGCCCTGCGCCCGGTCACCCGAGACGCCACGGTGCTGCTCGTCGCGCAGCGGGTGTCCACGATCCGCGACGCCGACCTGATCCTCGTCCTCGAGGACGGCGTCGTCGTCGGCCGCGGACGGCACCACGAGCTGCTCGAGGGCTGTCCGACGTACCAGGAGATCGTCGCGTCCCAGCTGAGCGCCGAGGAGGCGGCCGCATGAGTGACCAGAAGCCGGCGCAGCTGAAGGAGACCGAGCGCGTCCAGGCGGGTCCGGGACCCGGGCGTGGCCCGTTCGGGGGTGGCATGGTCGGTCAGAAGGCCAGCGACTTCCTCCCGTCCGCGAAGCGGCTCGTGCGCCGGATGGCGCCCGAGAGCGCCAAGGCGGTCGCCGTCGTCGCGCTCGCCGTCGCAAGCGTCGGCCTGATGGCGCTCGGCCCACGCATCCTCGGCCGCGCCACCGACCTGATCTTCGCCGGCATCCTCGGCAAGAACCTCGCGGGACAGGTGCCCGAGGGCACCTCCCAGCAGCAGGTCGTCGAGCACCTGCGCCAGGAGGGCGACGACAAGCAGGCCTCGATGATCGCCTCGATCGACCACTTCGTGGTCGGCCGCGGCGTCGACTTCACCGCTGTCGGGCACGTGCTCATGCTGGTCCTCGCGGTGTACGTCGGGGCGTCGCTGTTGTCGTGGCTCCAGGGCTACCTGCTCAACGACGTGGTGCAGAAGACGATCTTCCGGATGCGGTCCGAGGTCGAGGACAAGGTCAACGCCCTGCCGTTGAGCTACTTCGACCAGCAGCCGCGCGGCGAGCTGCTGAGCCGGGTGAGCAACGACATCGACAACATCAGCCAGACCCTCCAGCAGACGATGAGCCAGCTGCTGACCTCGCTGCTGACGGTGCTGTTCGTGGTGGCGTTCATGTTCTCGATCTCGTGGGAGCTGGCGCTGGTGGCACTGGTCACCGTCCCGGTCACGATGATCGTCACCGGTGCGGTGATGCGGCGCAGCCAGGGCATGTTCATCGACCAGTGGCGCCGCACCGGCCGGCTGAACGCGCACATCGAGGAGACCTTCTCGGGCAACGCGCTGGTGAAGGTGTTCGGCCGGCAAAAGGAGGTCGAGCAGACCTTCGCCGAGGAGAACGAGAAGCTGTTCGAGGCGTCGTTCGGCGCGCAGTTCGTGAGCGGCCTGATCATGCCCACGATGATGTTCATCGGGAACCTCAACTACGTCGTGATCGCGGTGCTCGGCGGGCTCAAAGTCGCGAGCGGCTCGATCTCGCTGGGCGACGTGCAGGCGTTCATCCAGTACTCCCGTCAGTTCACCCAGCCGCTGACCCAGGTCGCGTCGATGACGAACCTGCTGCAGTCCGGGGTCGCGAGCGCGGAGCGGGTCTTCGAGCTGCTCGACGCCCCGGAGCAGCAGCCGGACGCGACCGGCACGGCGGCGCCCGTCGGCCACCGCCACGGCGAGGTGCGGTTCGAGGACGTGTCGTTCTCCTACCACCCCGACCAGCCGCTGATCGAGGGGCTGTCCCTGGTCGCCCGGCCCGGGCACACCGTCGCGATCGTCGGGCCGACCGGCGCCGGCAAGACCACGCTGGTCAACCTGGTGATGCGGTTCTACGACGTGGACTCCGGCCGGATCACGCTGGACGGCGTCGACATCGCCTCGATGCCGCGGTCGGCCCTGCGCGACCAGATCGGGATGGTGCTCCAGGACACCTGGCTGTTCGAGGGCACGATCCACGACAACATCGCCTACGGACGCCCGGACGCCACCGAGGAGGAGATCCTCGAGGCCGCACGCGCGACGTACGTCGACCGGTTCGTGCACTCGCTGCCCGACGGCTACGACACCCACCTCGAGGAGGACGGCACCAACCTGTCCGCGGGCGAGCGACAGCTGATCACGATCGCCCGGGCGTTCCTGTCCGATCCCGAGCTGCTGATCCTCGACGAGGCGACCTCGTCGGTCGACACCCGGACCGAGCTGTTGCTCCAGCACGCGATGGCGGCGCTGCGCACCGACCGCACGTCGTTCGTGATCGCGCACCGGCTGTCCACGATCCGCGACGCCGACCTGATCCTGGTCATGGAGGACGGCGCGATCGTCGAGCAGGGCACCCACGACTCGCTGCTCGACGACGACGGCGCCTACGCCCGGCTGTACAACGCGCAGTTCGTGGCACCGGAGGAGAGCGCCGTCGCCTGATCCCGGCGACGGCACTCCCGTTCCCCCGGACTCAGGCGAGGTCGCCCTCGACCGCTCCCCACGGCCGGACCAGCCCCGAGGCGTGCGCCAGTGCCGCGGCCTCGGTGCGGGTCGTCGCGTTCAGCTTGGTCAGGATCCGCGAGACGTGGACGCTGGCCGTCTTGGGCGAGATGAACAGCCGGGCGGCGATCGCGCGGTTGGTGGCACCGCCGGCGACCAGGCACAGGACCTCGCGCTCCCGCTCGGTCAGCGCGGTGTGGACGCGGCGGGCCCGGGCTCCGAAGTCCGGCCGGGCCGGGACGGGGCGCGCGGGTGCGCTGGGCCTGTCACCCCACGGCTGGGGCTCGGTGCGGGGCGCGAACTGCAGCAGCATCCAGCCGTGACCGTCCTCCTTGACCGCCATCCAGCCGCCCGCGAGCTGCCCCAGCACGGCGGACAGGTCCGGTGCCTGCGGGGGCGCGATCGGACCGGTCGGCGTTCCGGTGCGCGACGGCTCGTGGTCGAGCGCGTCGGTCACCAGTGACAACAGACCGGAGATCGGGGCGGTGTGCGTGGCGATGCTGTTCATGCCTTCCAGGTTCCGCGAACCCGGGGCCCCGGTCGTCAGGGTCGCCACCCTGAAGTTTGGCGTCTCCACGGGAAAACCCCAGGGCACCCACGGGCTGGGCGTGCCACCATCGAAGGAAGCACCAGGGGGTGAGCCGTGGGGAACCGGCTCTACGAGAGGTCAGCGGAGCTCGCGACCATCGACGACGCCGTCGTCGCGCTCCGGGGCGGGCGTGGGAGCGCCGTCCTGATCGAGGCGCGGGCGGGGCGCGGGAAGAGCGCGCTGGTCGAGTACGCCGTCGCCGCCGCCCACCGGTCCGGCGCCCGCACCCTGGTCGCCCGGGCCCGCCACCTGGAGTCCGCGGCGCCGTTCGAGGTGCTCCGCCGGCTGCTCGGGCCCGCGGTGGAGGAGGCCGGCGGGCCCGGCGCACTGACCGGAGCCGCCAGGTTCGCCGCGCCCCTGTTCACCCCCGGAGCCGAGCTGGCGCAGGGCTTCGACTACGGCTGCCAGTGGCTGATCGCCCGACTCGCCGAGCAGTCGCCGCTGGTGCTGGCCGTGGACGACGCGCACTGGGCCGACGCGGCGTCGTTGCGCGTGCTGCTGGAGGTGCAGGCGGAGATCTCGGTCCAGCCGGTGCTGCTCGTGCTGGCGAGCCGTCCGGTCGAGAACCCCGACGCCCAGCGCCGTCTGGCGACCATGGCCGCCCAGCCTGACTGCCTCGTGCTGACGCCGAGTCGGCTGTCCCGCGAGGCGGTGGAAGCGGTCGTGACCGAGACCTTCGGCGAGCCGGCGACCGAGGCGTTCGTCGACGACTGCCTGAAGGTCTCGGGTGGCAACGCCTTCTACCTCCATGAGCTGCTGCGGCCCTACCTCACGGACTTCCGGGCCGACCAGCAGACGTTCGTCGAGGACGGCAGCATGTCGCTGAGGCGGACGATGTCCTGGCGGCTGAGCGAGCTCGGGCCGGCCGCCACCGCTCTGGCCCAGGCCGCGGCGGTGCTCGGCGACGGCTGCTCCCTGCACCTGGTGGCGGAGCTGGCGGACCTCGATGACCTCGTCGCCGTCGAGGAGGCCGCCAGGCTCGAGGCCGCGAGCGTGTTCCGCAACGGCGACCCGGTCGACTTCCTGCACCCACTCGTCCGCAGCGCGGTGGAGAAGACCCTGCCGCAGGTGATGGTGGGCCAGCTCCACGCGCGTGCCGCCACGATGCTGCGCGCCACCGGGGCCTCGGCCTCGACGGTGACCCAGCACCTCGTCGCGGCTCCGGCCGCCGGCGACGCCGACGTCGCGCGGTTCCTGGTAGAGCAGGGGAGGGCGGCTCTGGAGTCCGGATCGATCGCCGTGGCCCGTCGCGTGCTGCGCAGAGCCCTGGCCGAGCCGATCCCGGCCGACGACCGCGACGCGCTCCTGGTCAGTCTGGCGCGGGCCGAGCATGCGTACGGCGACCTGGAGAGCGCCCGCGAACACCTCGGGGCCGCGCTCGAAGCAGCAGAGCGCGACGTACGCCTGGACGCGGCGGCCGAGCTCTTCGACGTGCTCGTGAACGCGAACCGCTACGACGAGCTCGGCCAGGTCCATCGCCAGGTCGTCGAGCTGAGGCCGTACGGCGACACGGACGCCGAGGTACGTCTGCGGGCCCAGCTCCTGGTGAACGCCTTCATGGGGCTGGAACCGGACCTGGCACCGCTTCCCGAGGAGCTGTCGCAGATCGATGCCACGAAGCTCCCGACCGACCGCGACGTCGACCGCTACCTGCGGGCCGTGGCCGCCGTGTACGAGCGGACGATGCAGTGGGGCACGACCGACCGGCTGCTGGACAACCTCCGGCGAGCGATCGCGACCCTGCCGGCCGACGCCGGTGACTACACCGAGTGGGACGTGCGGACAGCGCTGATCGTGGTGACCTTCTTCTCCGACGACCGGCTGGACGAGATCGAGGCGGTGATCGATCGGATCGCCCCTGCCGTGGTCCGGCTCCGCGGTGCCACACCCGGCTACCAGGCCGAGCTCGACCACCGCAAGGTGATGACGACCATGGCCCGGGGCGAGTTCGAGGACGCCTTGGCGAGGGTCGACGTCGCCGAGGAGTACGTCGCGCGCCATCACCTGACGGTGACCTTCGAGAACGCACACCGCTTCGCCCGCGGCTGGATCGCCTTCGAGCGCGGCGACTTCGAGAGCGCGGCCCGGCTGTTCGGCGACCGCATCGGCGAGGACAACGTGTACCCCGCCCTGGGTGCCCTCCTGGGTGGCCACCCCGAGCGCACGGTCGAGCTGCTCGAGGCCTACGACCTGAGCACCGAGCCGGGCGCCCCGGTCAAGCAGCTCGAGGTCGAGCTCGAGCCGCACCTGATCGCCAGCCACGCCTTCGGGGTGCTCGGCGACCGGGATCGTGCCGAGAGCGAGGCCGCACGCGAGGTCGCCATCAGGCGTCGCTACGGCTCACAGCCCCGCCTGGCGCTCGCCCTGCGCCGGCAGGCCGGCTTCGTGCCGGCGCGTGCCGCCCTGCCCCTGCTCGAGGAGGCCGTGGCGCTGGCCGATGCGACCCCACGACGACCGGTGCAGGTCCGCGTGCTCGGGTCGTACGGCGCCGCGCTGCGGCGCTCCGGTCGGGTCGAGGAGGCACGAGCAGTGCTGTACCGCGTGATCGACGACGCCGAGCAGATGGGCATGGAACGCGTGCGGGCGCGTGCCCTCGACGAGCTCGTCAAGGCAGGTGGGCGGCCGCGCCGGACGCGACTCCACGGTCCGACGTCACTGACCGACGCCCAGCGACAGGTCGCCGAGCTGGCTGCTTCCGGCGACACGAACCGGGAGATCGCCGAGCGGTTGTTCATCACGATCAAGACCGTCGAGACCCACCTCGCGGCCGTCTACCGGAAGCTGGGGATCGGTCGGCGTGAGGAACTGGCTCCCCTCCTCGTCGGATCAGCCGGCGACCGGGAGGCCCCGGCGCTCTTGGGGAGACCTTGACGGGGCGTCGCCTCAGGTCGACTCTGTGAGGAGGGGACAGGCGTGTCCGGCGTTCGTGCGCCGGTCGCGAGGGGGGAGATCTCATGCCTGACGAGCAGGCCTTCACGTTCAGCTTCGAGCTGCCGGAATCGGTGCCGACGGCGGAGCAGGACGAAGCCAAGGAGTGGTTGGACGACTTCGCGGCGCGGTTGGCGAGGAAGGACCAGCTCCTCGTCGAGATCGAGGGTCGCTATCACCACCCGCGGCGCCAGGACGACGCCACCGGGAAGGGGTCCGGGTCGGACGAGGAGGAGTCGGGTCACCCGATCCTCAGCATCATGGTGTGCCCCGGCAAGCGTCCCTACGCCCCGAAGAAGTGACCTGACGCGGCGAGCCGCTGTCGGCGAGTGACGATGCGACAGTCGCGGTACAACGTCGTCGTGGAGCGCCCCGCACGGGTGTGGGTCCACAACGGCCTGTCCGGTGTGACCCTGTCCTTCGACCACGACGAGTGGCAGCTGGTCAGCCGGTACCTCGCGGGAGACGAGACCGTCCCGGTGGACGCCAACCTGGTCGCGCTCGTGCAGGCGCGGATGATCGTGGGCGACGACCTGGACGAGCTCGACGTGCTGGAGCGGCGGTACCGGGCCGGCACGTCGGACCGCACGTCGTTCGGGCTGACCATCGTCACCAGCCTCGGGTGCAACTTCGACTGCCCGTACTGCTTCCAGGTCAAGCCGACGCAGGTCCTCGACGAGGAGACCGAGCGTCTGCTGCTGGAGGTGCTCGACGAGCAGCTGCCGACGATCGGGCGGTTCGAGGTCACGTGGTACGGCGGTGAGCCCCTGCTGGGCAAGGACCGCATCTATCGGCTCTCCGACGCCTTCCTCCAGCGCTGCGACGACGCCGGCGTCGACTACTCGGCGAGCATCGTGACCAACGGGTATCTCCTCACCCGCGAGACCGCCGAGCGCCTGCGGGCCTGCCGGGTGGAGAGCGCCCAGATCACCCTCGACGGCCCACCCGAGAGCCACGACCTGATGCGCCCGCTCCGGAACGGACGTCCGACCTTCGACGCCATCGTCGACAACGTCGTGGAGTCGGCGTCCGTGCTGTCCATCGGGATCCGGGTCAACCTCGACCTGTCGAACTCGGGCGAGTACGAGCGTCTTCTCGACCTGCTGGTCGAGCGCGGACTCTCGGGAAGGGTCTCGGTGTACCCGGGCAGGATCGTGGCCTACGACGAGGGGATCGGTGCCCCGAGCGAGTCCTACCGGCCGGCCTGCTACACGCTTCCGGAGTTCGCCCTGGTCGAGCGGGAGTTCCTCGCCCGGGCCCGGGCCCTCGGCCTGGCCTCGACGGAGCTGCCCCAGCCGTTGTCGACGCCGTGCACCGCGGTCCGCGTCAACGAGCTCGTGGTCGGGGCCAGGGGTGAGCTCTACAAGTGCTGGGACTCGGTGGGCAACCAGCAGGAGGTCGTGGGTCACCTCCGTTCCTGGAAGGACCCGAACGACCGCGCGCTCAAGTGGCTGCACTACGACCCGTTCACCGACGAGGGCTGTCGCAGCTGCATCGCGCTGCCCGGGTGCATGGGCGGCTGCGCGCACCACCAGATGACCGACCCGGGCGACTCGAAGTGCTCGACGTACCGGCTCACCTATCGGCGGCAGGTGGAGGAGTACGTCGACGCCGCCGAGACCGCGGGGGCCGAGGGCGGCCGGAGCCACGCCCTGCTCCCGATCGTCGCGGTGGATGCCCGAGAACAACACGCATCGGAAACGTGTTGAGTGCGCTGGGTCGGCGCGTTAGCGTCGTCGTACACGGGAAAGGAGGTGGTCCAGAGTTGAGTACTTATAGGACGCGTGAGGTGGCTGCGGTCTAGCAGCAACCGGCCAGCCCGAAGTACTGCTGGCAATCTCAACGCAGACACCCGACCCGCAGGTGATCCGGCCAACGTCCGGCCGGAGGGACCCGGACTTCTCCGTGGTCGCACCTGCGGGTCGTCTGTGTTCCGAGAGACCTCGGTCGGCGCGGCGCGGACGCGTCGATCCGGCTCGGACACGGCTGGGCCCGCGGCCGAGCCTCTGCCAGGATGTCCGCACACCTGGCGGCGAGGATCGGCAGCGGATAAAGTTGTCGTGATCAACCGTCACGACGACCCGAGGACCGCCCGTGCCCGAGATCGCGACTCCGCTCGGGGCCCGCTCACGCGAGGACAGCCAGGTGGGGTCCCGTGTCGCGGGCTGACGAGCTGGGCCGCCTCGAGCAGGAGGTCGGCGTCCTGATCCGCCGGGTGAAGCGGGTCATCGGCGAGCGCGCCCGCGCCGTCCACCCCGACCTGCAGCCCGCGTCGTACCTGATGCTCACCCACCTCGCCACCGAGGGGCCGCAGCGGTCGTCGGTGATGTCCGACCTGTTCAACGTCGACAAGGGCGCGATCAGCCGCCAGGTGCAGCACCTGTGCGACCTCGGCCTGCTCGACCGTGAGCCCGACCCCGCCGACGGCCGCGCGGTGCTGATCTCGGCCAGCAGCGACGCCGTACGCCGGATGGAGTCGGTCGCCGGCGAGCGCCGACGCTGGCTCGACGAGCAGCTGGCCGAGTGGTCCGAGGCCGACCTGCGCGAGTTCGTCGGTGGACTCGCCCGCTACAACCAGGCCCTCGACAAGAACGCCTGACGGCTCGGGCAGGCACGGTCAGCGCAGCCACACCGCCGTGTCCGGCGGCAGCAGGCCGCGCACCAGCGGACCGCTGGCGAGCACGACGTCGCCGGCCGGCAGTCGCACGGGACGCGAGCCGCAGTTGCAGAGCACGGTAAGGGCTCCCCGGCGCAGGTGTAGCACCGTCGAGCGACCGTCCACGATCTCCACGTCGTCCCCGGCGTCGCACAACCGGCGGCGTGCTCGCAGCGCGGCGCGGTAGAACGACCACGTCGAACCGGGGTCCTTCCGTTGCGCGGCGACGGTGAGCGGTGCCCAGCCGTCCGGCATCGGCAGCCAGGGCGCCGCCGTACCCGGCCCGAAGCCGTACGGCGGGCGCGAGCCGCGCCACGGGATCGGCACCCGCGCTCCGTCGCGCCCGGGTCTGCCGGTCCGGAACCAGTACGGGTCCTGCCGAGACTCCGGGGGTACGTCGACCTCCTCGAGCCCGAGCTCCTCGCCCTGGTAGAGGTAGGCCGAGCCGGGCAGCGCGAGCATCGTCAACGTGGCGGCGCGCGCCCGGGCCAGCCCTCGGGCTCCGCCGCCGTACCGCGTCGGATGCCGGACGACGTCGTGGTTCGACAGCACCCAGGTCGGGGCCGCGCCGACCGGCGTGATCGCAGCGAGCGTCCCGCGCACGACGTCGGCGAACGCGGTCGCCGACCATGGCGCCAGCAGCCACGCGAAGTTGAAGGCCTGGTGTAGCTCGTCGGGGCGCACGTAGGCGGCCATCGACTCCGGGGTCTGGGTCCAGGCCTCGGCGACGGCCATCCGGTCTCCGTCGTACTCATCGAGGAGGCGTCGCCACGACCGGTAGACGTCGTGGACCTCGGGCTGGTCCCACATCGGCTCGTCGCGGGCGCTGCGCTCGACCATCGCCCGCTCCTCCCGGTCGCTCGGGAGGTCACCGCCGGTGGTCACCTCGCGCTGGTCACGCAGGCTCCGCACCTTGAACAACCCGTGCGCCACGTCGACCCGGAAACCGTCGACACCTCGGTCCAGCCAGAAGCGCAGCACGTCCCGGAACATCGCCGGCACCTCCGGGTTGCGCCAGTCGAGGTCGGGCTGGGAGGTGTCGAAGAGGTGCAGGTACCACTCGCCGTCCGCGACCCGGGTCCACGCCGGTCCCCCGAACACGGACTCCCAGTTGTTGGGCGGCTGCGCACCTCGGCGGCCCCTGCCCTTCCGGAAGAGGTAGCGCGCGCGCTCTCGGCTGCCCGGGCCGGCGGCCAGTGCCTGCTGGAACCACGCGTGCTCCGACGAGGTGTGGTTGGGCACCAGGTCGACGACCACCCTGAGGCCGAGGTCGTGGGCACGAGCCAGCAGGTCGTCGACGTCGGAGAGCCGGCCGAAGCGGGGGTCGACGGCGCGGTAGTCGGCCACGTCGTACCCGGCGTCGTGCTGGGGAGAGGGATAGAACGGCGTGACCCAGACCGCGTCGACACCGAGGTCGCGCAGGTAGCGCAGCCGCGACGTGATGCCGGGGAGGTCGCCGAGCCCGTCGCCGTCGGAGTCGGCGAAGCTGCGGACGTAGACCTGGTAGAAGACGGCGTCGCGCCACCAGAGCCTCGTGCTGGCCATGGCCGATCAGGCGAACACGGCCGGGTCGACCGCGATCCACAGGTGCTCGGCGCTGGCGACGACGCGGCCGCCGGCGTCGTACAGCGTCGACGACGTCCAGGTCTTGCGGCCGTCCCGTCCGCGGCCCATTCCGACCAGCACGTGCTCCTCGCCGATCGCCGGCAGCGAGTCGAGCCGAGCGGTCATCCGGGCGAGCACCATCAGCCGTTCCTCGAGGTCGCCCGCCCAGCCTCCGACGCAGTCGAGCGCGGCCCAGGTGACCGGCAGGCTGGCGCGAGGGTGTGGGTCGGCGTACGCGTGGAAGTCCTCGGCGATCGTCGGGTCGGGTGTCCACGTCGCCGCGACCCGGGTCCGCGACGGCGCGCCGTCCTCGGCGGGGACGTCCGCGACCCGGCCGGGGAAGATCCGCAGGCCGTCGCCGGGCTCGCGGCCGGTGCCGCAGGAGAAGCAGGTGGGGAACGGGTGGCTGGTGAGCCCGGCGTACGACGCCTCCGCCGCCCGCGCCTCCTCCGGCGCCACCGGCTCAACGTCGGCGACCGCGTGGCCGACACAGCGGGCGGACAGGACCGGCCTCCCGTCGTACGCCGCGACCACACCGTCGTCGTCGGGGGTGACCGTCATCGCCACCTCGAGCGGTGGCGGAGCCAGCAGTGACACCGTGATGGCCGGCCAGGGACCGGTGTGGTCGTGCGGGCGATCGGCACCTGCGTGGGGCGCCATCGAGCCGGCCGACCAGCCGCCGTTGCCGGACGAGGGCGGACCGCAGAAGCGCGACGGCACGATCAGGTCGGGCAGGTCGGGCAGGTCGCTCATCGGACTCCTCGTGGTTCCGCGGTCGGTCCTCACTCTGCCAGCCCGCCGCCCATGGGTCACAATGTGCCAGTGAGGACCCGGTGAGAGCCCAGTGAGCGACCTGATCGACACCACGGAGATGTATCTCCGGACCATCTACGAGCTGGTCGAGGAGGGCATCGTGCCGCTGCGTGCCCGGATCGCGGAGCGGCTGCACCAGTCCGGGCCGACGGTGTCGCAGACGGTCGCGCGCATGGAGCGCGACGGGCTGGTGACCGTCGAGGGCGACCGGCACCTGGAGCTCACTCCCGAGGGTCTGCGGCTCGCGACCCGGGTGATGCGCAAGCACCGGCTGGCCGAGCGGCTGCTCACCGACGTGATCGGGCTCGACTGGGAGCTCGTGCACGCCGAGGCGTGCCGTTGGGAGCACGTGATGTCCGAGACCGTCGAGCGCCGCCTCGTCGACCTGCTCGGTCACCCCACCGAGTCGCCCTACGGCAACCCCATCCCGGGCCTCGGGGAGCTCGGCGAGTCCGGCTCCGACACCGAGTTCCTCCTCGGCACCGAGCTGCTGGCCGACCTCGCCGGCGAGGACCCGGCGAGCGTGCGTGTGCGCCGCATCTCGGAGGAGCTCCAGAAGGACGAACCGCTGATGGGGACGCTGCGGCGCATCGGCGCCCTGCCCGACAAGGTGGTCGGGGTCACCGCGACGGACGCCGGGGTGCTGGTCGGGTCCGGCGGTGAGACCGCCGAGCTGGACCTCGAGGCCGCCGGGCACATCTTCGTCAGTCGGGTCTGAGCGCCCGCCGCTCAGCAGCGGGATGCCGCCAGCGCGGTCAGGAACTCCGAGCAGCCGGCCTCGACCTTCGCGGTGGCGAGCTCGTCGCCGCGGGTGGTGCCGCGGTTGACGATCACCACGGGCACGCCGGCCTTGGTCGCGCGGCGTACGAAGCGGAAGCCGCTCATCACGGTCAACGACGACCCGACCACGAGGAACGCGTCGTCCGGCGTCAGGGCGTCGACGGCGTCGTAGCAGCGTGCCACCCGTGCGGGCGGGACGTTCTCGCCGAAGAACACGACGTCGGGCTTGAGCACGCCGCCGCAGCGCTCGCAGTCGGGGACCGCGAAGTCCGCGGTGTCGTCGAGCTCGACGTCGCCGTCGGGCCGCGACTCGACGGTCGCATGCGCCTCCGCGTAGCCCGGGTTCGCCGAGACCATGCGGGTGGCCAGCGTCGCCCGGCTCGACGTACGTCGGCAGGACAGGCAGATCACGTCGGCGATGCGACCGTGCAGGGCGACGAGCCGGCGGGAGCCGGCCGCCTCGTGCAGGCCGTCGACGTTCTGGGTGATCAGCAGCTCCGGGTCGACGGCGGCCAGGGCCCGGTGCCCCGCGTTCGGCGCGGCAGCGCCCATCCGGCTCCAGCCGAGGTGGCTGCGGGCCCAGTAGCGCTGCCGCGCGGACGGGCCGCTGACGAACTCCTGATAGGTCATCGGCCGGCTGGTCCGGCTCCGCGACCCCGGCCCGCGATAGTCGGGGATGCCCGAGTCCGTCGACAGCCCCGCGCCGGTGAGGACGACCAGACGGCCGCTCCGGAGCTGCTCCGGGACGGCGAGCTCGGGCGCCTCGACGGTCATCGGCGTCCGGTCAGCTGGCGTACCGGGTCCGCGCCCGGGCTCGCCGCTTCTCGGCCTCGACCTCGCGGTCCTTCCGCGGCGCGGTCGTGACCAGCTCGTCGAGGAGGTGCTGGGTCACGTGCGCGATCTCGTGCACGGCCCGGTCGAAGGCGTCCCGGTTGGCGGTCGACGGGTGCGTCGAGCCGCTCACCTTGCGCACGAACTGGAGCGCGGCGTCGTGGACCTCCTGCGAGGTCGCGGGCGGCTCGAAGTTGTTCAACGGGCGGATGTTGCGACACATGGCTCGAGCCTACGCGGGAGCCACGACCTCTCACAGCGGCAGGAGCTCCACCGAGTCACCCGCGACGAGCACGACCCGGCCGTCGGCCAGCGGCAGGGTGCGTACGTCGTTCACGTCGGCCGCGCCGGGCACGGCGATCCGCCGCTCGTCCAGCGTGCCGTCGTGGATCGTCAGCACGGAGACCCAGGACCGAGCCTGGCCGTACGCCCCACCGATCACGGTGAGCAACGTGTCCTGGCCGGGCAGCCAGGTCACCTGGTGCGGGTCGGCGCCCGCCCGGGCGATGCTCCCCGCCGGGTAGGTGACCGTGTCCAGGTCACGCGGGTGGGCCGGGTCGGAGATGTCGAACAGCGTCGCCTTCGCGCGCTGCAGCGGGAACACCGGCTGCGGGTCGACCGGCTGCGGGTCGACCGGCACCGCGGTGGCCGTGGGGGTGCCGGGGCCCTGGGGTGCGAACCGCGGTGGGGCCGGCGCCGGCATCGTCGGCAGCGGTCGTGGCGGGTCGATCATCACCGGGGCCTCGGTGGTCTGCCCGAGGCCGAGCACCAGGTGTGGCCCGACCGGGTGCAGGTACGACGACCAGCCCGGCAGGTGGAGGGCGCCGAGGACCCGCGGGTGCGCCGGGTCGGCGAGGTCGACGACGTAGAACGGATCGGTCTGTTGGAAGGTCACCAGCACCGCGAGGTCGTCGAACCACCTCACCGACTTCAGCTCCTGGCCGACGCCGAGCCCGTCCAGGCGACCGAGGTCGACCAGTCGGCCGGACTCCGGCCGAAGCAGGACGATGGACGTCGCGGTCGCGGCCGAGTCCGACGAGACGGCCACGCGCAGCACACCGTCGTGCTCGTCCATCGACCAGCTCCCACCGACCGTGCCGTCGACCGACCCCATTCCCACGTACTGCGCCGCGGTCCCACTCAGGTCGAACCCGTAGATCCGCGTCGGCCCCGGCGCGTGCAACGGCATCACGATCGGGCCGCCGTTGCGCGGCCAGGCCTGCTGCCACGGTGACGTCGCGACGTACAGGTGGGACGGCGACATGTAGGCGGTGGCCGAGGAGGTCGCGACGGCGGTCGCGTCGGCGTCGTCCGGGGTGGCCGGGTCGAACCCGACCACGGCCAGGGTGCCGAGACCGTTGTCCGTCTCGGGCACGGCCACGTCCGCGCAGTCGACGAGACCGGCCGACGTCGCGTTGTGGTCCGTCGTGACCCGCGGCAGCCAGTCGCTGACGGTGGAGGCGCGCACGACGGCTCGGTTGTGGGCGAGCGCCTCCTGCTGGCTGACCGACCCGGAGGGGGTCTCGAAGTCGAGCGCGGGCAGCCCGGCCTCGAGCACGAGCCGGACGGTGGAGCCGACCTGCCGGGCCGCGACCAGCGACCCGTCGTACCGGCGGGCGTCGACGAGCGTCGGACGGCTGGGGTCGCTGAGGTCGTAGGTGCGCACCCAGGTCTGCGGAGCTGGAGCCACGAGAGGTGCACCCGCGGCCGGGTCCGCGACCTCGGCGCCGATGACGACGGCGCGGTCACCGGCCAGCAGCAGCTGCGGGTCGCCGATCCGGTCCAGCGGGGTGACGCCGAGTCGGCGCGACTCCGGCCCGCTGACGTCGTCGGTCTCGAGGGAGCCGTCGCTGATCCGCACCAGCAGGGCGCCCGAGACCTTCGCGATGTCCGGCTCGTCGACGCCGGTCTCCTGCACGTTCGTGCCCGTGCCGCTGCCGGTAGCGGTGTCCAGAGAGGAGCTCGGCGCGGATCCGATCGAGTCCTCGACGATCCCGGGGGCGGCGGCCTGGGGTACGGCGTAGGCACGGAGCGCCGGACCCTGCCAGCCCCAGGCCGTGACCCGGTCGAGGCCGTGAGCGACGTACCACTGCCGGAGCCGCTCGCAGGACAGGCCGCTGTTCAGGCCGGCGGCGGCGAGGTGGAGCTGCGGCTTCTCGCCGCGCCGGGCGTCAGACACCAGGAACCCGGCGGCGAACGCCGTGGTCACGGCGAGCAGCACGGTGAGAGTGGCGACGATCCGGCGCACGGCGCTTTCGAGGTGCATGGCCATCAGACGGCCGCTCTGGTCCCAGGGTTCCCCGGACTGGGACGATGTGCGCATGACCGACGTGTCACGCTCCGATCCCCCGCCCGACCGGGAGCTCGACCTCGTTCTCTTCGGCGCCACGGGCTTCACCGGCCGCCTCACCGCGGAGTACCTCGCCCGACATGCGTCGGAGGGGCTGCGGTGGGGCCTGGCCGGGCGCAACCCGGCCAAGCTCGAGAGCGTCCGTGAGCACCTCGTGACCGTCGACGAGTCGCTCGGCGACCTGCCGCTCCTCACGGCCGACGTCGATGACGACGTCTCGCTCAAGGACGTCGCCAACCGGGCGCGCGTCGTGATCACCACCGTCGGGCCCTACCTGCGCTACGGCGAGCCGCTCGTGGCCGCGTGCGCCGAGGCCGGCACCGACTACGTCGACCTCACCGGAGAGTCCGAGTTCGTCGACCGCACGTATGTGGCCCACCACGCGACCGCCCAGCAGACCGGCGCGCGTCTCGTGCACGCGTGCGGCTTCGACTCGATCCCGCACGACCTCGGCGCGTACTTCACCGTCCAGCAGCTGCCCGACGACGTACCGATCACCGTGCGAGGGGTGGTGCGGGCCGGCGCGACGATCTCGGGCGGCACCTTCCACTCCGCCCTGAACGGCCTCTCGCGCGTCCGGCAGGCCCGCGCGGCCTTCGCCGCCCGCCGCGCGATCGAGCCGCGCCCCCAGGGGCGCCGCTCCCGCGCGGTCAGGGGCAAGCCGCACCACGACAGCGTGCTCGGCCGATGGCTGGTGCCGCTGCCCACCATCGACCCGACGATCGTGGCGCGCAGCGGCGCCGCGCTCCCGGTGTACGGACCCGACTTCCGCTACTCCCACTACGCCGGCACGAAGACGCTGCGGTACGCCGTCGGGGGCGCCTCGACGGTGGCCGTGCTCGGGCTCGCCGCACAGGTGCCGCCGTTGCGGCGGGCGCTGCTCGCCCGCGTCCCGCAGGGGGAGGGCCCCGACGCGGGCCGCCGTGCCAAGTCGTGGTTCACCGTCGACTTCGTGGGCGAAGGCGGCGGCCAGACCGTGCGGACCCGGGTCAGCGGCGGCGACCCCGGCTATGACGAGACGGCGAAGATGCTCGCCGAGTCCGCACTCTGCCTGGCGTTCGACGACAACCCGCCGACCGCCGGGCAGGTCACGACCGCGCAGGCGATGGGCGACGCGCTCACCGACCGGTTGCGGGCCGCCGGCTTGAAGTTCGAGGTCCTGTAGGCGCGGCCCTAGGGGACCGTGACCGTCACCGTCGTCCGGCCCACGGTCTCCTGCGGGCCGCCGCGGTAGACGATGGTCAGGGTGCGCTGTCCGTGACGCATCGGTGCCAGCAGTCGGCTGCCGCGTCCGTCGGTCACGGTGAACGCGCCCACCCGGTGGTGGCCGAGCCGGACGCGGGCCGAGCCGTCGGGTGCGGTGAGCCCGGACTCCCGGACGAGCAGGCGGAGGAAGACCCGCCCGTGCCGCAGTGACGTGTGCACGTGCAGCCGGGGCGCGGTCCTGACCTCGGTGACGCCCGCCGAACGTCGGTCGCGTGGCAGCCAGTTCTGGGCCCGCATCGTCACCACGACGTGCAGGTGGTGGCCGAGGTCGCGGGTCTGCACGACGTACGTCGCCTGGTTCGCGCCGTGGATCCTTCGGTCGTCGCGGTACCAGTGGAACCGCGGGGTGGCCGTCGACGGGTCGACGTTCGTGATGCGTGCGGTCAGCGTGTGCCCGACCACCGCATGCCCGCGGATGGTCGGCTTGTCGAACGCCACCCGGCCGAACACGACTCGGTCGGTCCGGGCCGACCCGGACGACGACGAGGTGTAGCCGGCGCTGTGTGCCGTGACCACGACCCGGATCCGCTGGCCGGCGTCCGCCTGGGTCGGCCGGTACGTCGACGAGGTGGCACCGGCGATCGGCGTGCTGCCGGCGTACCACTGGTAGCCGAGGCTGTCGGGCCTGATCGACCAGGAGCCGTCGGTGGTGCGCAGGGTGTGTCCGATGACCGGCCTGCCGCTCACGTCCGGAGCCCGGAGGTTGCGGATCACGCCGGGCAGGACCGAGGTGGCCGTGGTGGTCGGCACGGACGCGGTCAGGTAGCCGGGCCGCGAGGCGGTCACCAGCAGGGTGACCTTCTTGCCGAGGTCCTCCGGACGCGGCGTGAACGTCCTCGAGGTGGCGCCCGGGATCGCGATGCCGTCGACCACCCACTGGTAGGCGATGTCGGCCTTCGGAGACCATGCGCCCTGGTGGGCCGTCAGCGGCTCACCGACCTGCGGTGTGCCGGAGATCGTCGGCGCCACCGAGTTGAGGAACGTGCCGGGAGCGACAGCCGCGGTGGCGACCGAGGTGACGACCGCGTCGTCGTACCCACGCTGCCTGACGGTGACCCGGACCGAGATGGGCTTGCGCAGGTCGTCGGGGGTCGGTGTGTAGCTGGTGCCGGTGGCGTGGCGGATCGGGGTGCCGTCTGCCAGCCACTGGTAGCTGACCGTGCCGGGCGGGCTCCACACCCCGGGACCGGCCGTCAGGGGGTGGTCGACCTGGGCGACGCCGGTGATGCTGGGCGGGGTCTTCGCGACGAACTGGCCGGGCAGCACACCGCTGGTCGGGGCTGACTTCACCCGCAGCGTCCTGTAGCCGGGTGCGCTGAGGGACACCCGGACCTTGAGCCCGCTGCCGAGCTGGTCGGCGGTCGGGGTGAAGCTCGCCGCCGTGGCACCCGCGATCGGCTTCGGGCCGGCGAACCACTGGTAGCTGAACGTGCCGCCGGTGCTCCACGTCCCGTTGCTGGCCGCGAGCGGGAGGCCCACCTGCGCCGTACCGTCCACCGCGGGTGGGGCGGTGTTCACGAAGACGCCCTTGGCGACGTTGGGGGTGGCTCGCGACCGGGCGGTCCCGGAGTGTGCCCCGGACTTGATGGCGGTGACCTTGGCCCTGAGCCGCTGGCCGAGCTGGCCGGCGCCCACGGTGAACGACTTCGACGTCGCGCCGGCGATCGGCCTGCCGTTGGCGAGCCACTGGTACTTGAACGTGAGGTGTCTCGCGCTCCACGAGCCCTTGCTGGTGGTCAGCTTCTGGCCGACCTGCGGCGTACCCCTGACCGCCGGCGAGGCCGTGTTGCGGATCTGGGTGTCCTTGATGTGGATGAAGCCGCTCGGCCACAGCGAGCTCGAGGTCGAGATCGTGCGGGTGTCGTACCTGCCGGCGTGGAGGTAGTTGTACTCCTCGATCGTGATCGCCCCGTCGGCGACGGTCTGCACCCAGGCGACGTGTCCGCGCGACGACCCGGCCGACCCGGCCGCCCACCAGGCGACCGCGCCGCGCGTGGGGTTGTCGTCGACCGGGATGTCGAGCGCGGAGGCGGCCTTCTTCCAGTTGGAGGCGTTGCCCCAGTGCTGGCCCTGCCAGTAGTCGTTGAACGCGACCTGGTTCTCGGAGTTCAGCCGCCAGGCGACGAACGAGGTGCACTCACGGTTGTAGAACTGCCACGGGTCGACCAGCGAGTCCTGCGGCGCGTTCTTCAGCCGCGAGGGGTAGTCGTCGACGCCCGAGGCGGCGCTGACCGGCTGCGGGTGCAGCGCGGGGGCCGCCGACAGGAGCAGTCCCAGGAGCACGACGGCGCACAGACGACCTGTCAAGGAGGCACGCCGATGCGCGCGTCGTCCGATACGCATGTGGCAGACGTTAACTGTGGGAAAGACGTGGCGGGAGAGGGTTGGGATAACTACAACGTGGTAGTTCGGAGCCGGTCGATCGCGCCACTGTCCGGGCCCGATTCTCGCCGGATCCGCGCCCGTTGTCCGGGGAACGAGGAGGGTGGTGTGAACCCGCCGTGGACGGGCCGCCGGCTGCTCGGTCCGATCGTGAGTGCCCCATGAAGGGGAGTGCCCCAGGCCAGAGTCGAACGGGTGGGCCTTGCGCCGTGGGGGGAGCCGGCTGCTCGGTCCGACGGTGAGTGCCCCAGGCCAGAGTCGAACTGGCGACCTTTCGCTTAGGAGGCGGCTGCTCTATCCACTGAGCTACTGGGGCGGTGGTCCGGAATAGTAGTCAGGCTTGCCCGCAGGACGGGCCTCGGCAGAACCCTCGGGTCGGCCTGGTGGCCCCGTCCGGTGCGCACCGGCACCGGGCGGCGGCAGGTGAGTGCGTCGTGCGGGGGCGGCCGTAGGCTGGTGGCATGTCTGAGGCGCCCGACCCCATCGCCTACACCGCGCTCCAGCCGGGCACGCCGGTCCAGACCAGCGACGGGCGCCGCTTCGCCACGGTCCAGGCCGTGCTGGTCGACGAGAAGGTCTCCGTGTTCGACGGCATCGTCGTGCAGACGGCAGAAGGCACACGTTTCGTCGACGCGGAACACGTCGGCTCGATCTACACCACCTACGTCTGCACGACCCTTTCCGCGGAGCAGGCGGCGAACCTGCCGCTGCCCGAGGCGTCGACCGTGGTCGACATCAAGCCGGCGAGGTCGATGGCCGATCGGCTGGGCCGCATGTTCGGTCGGGGGAGGCGCTAGACCGCGCGCAGCCGCGAGATCTGCGGGGGAGCCTCCGTCGAGCTCGACGGGTGCCAACCGCCACCTGCTTCGCGGGCCGACGCGTCGCCGTCAGCCCTGGAACGCGGTGATCCCGGTCAGGGTCGGGACGAACACGTAGCCGCCGTCGACGACCGAGGACGGGAAGTGGGTGAGGTCGCCGGCGTGGATCCGCTGGACCACGTGGCCGGTGCTCATCCGCAGGACGACCAGGTCACCGGAGTAGCGGTCGGCGACGTACACCCGATGGCCGGCGATGATCGGCGCACCGAACACGCCGTCGGCGGACCAGGACCAGTGGATCTTCGAGCGACCGACGTGCAGCGCCCTCACCTGGTCCTCGCCGAGGCAGGGCATCAGCACGGTCCGACCGACGCGGGCGCCGCCACTGAACGCATGGCAGCCGCCGAGCCTGGACACGGCTGACCCGACTCCACCGAAGTGCTCGCGGAGGAGGTACACGACGCCGCGCTTGCCGGCGATCACGATCCGGTGGACGGCGGGCACCGACATCGGGGACATCGAGCCGAGGTCGAGGTCGCGGATGTTGTCGTCCCGCCAGGTCGACGGCGCGAACACCGAGAGCCGGTGCAGCTTCTTCGTGCCGAGCTCGGTCACCGAGTCGCTCTTGTCCCAGCGTCCGTGGAGCTCGGCGCCGTTGCCGCTCGCGACGTAGACGTTGCCGTTGCGGCCGAGCACGGGACCGGCGGTCGCCCACATCCCCGCCTCGCGCGCGGTCGGGACTGCGTAGTGGAAGGTGCGTCCCAGGCCGGTCACCGCCGTGGACGTCACGTACCCCACGTAGTTGTCGCAGTCACCGGCGAGACCACCGAACGACACGACGACCCGGCCGTTCTCGACCAGCACCGCGGACCGCTGCTGCTCGGCCTTCCGGTTGCGGTGAGGCAGGACGTCGAGCGAGCGGTGCCAGCGCTTCTTGCCGGTCTCCGCGTTCAACGCCCACAGGGTGTGGTGGCCACCGACCGTCTCGGCGACGGCGAAGACCGAGCCCGTGCTCACGTCGTACGCCGGAGTGCCGGTGATGCCCAGCGGATCGATGTCTCCGCAGGGCAGGCCACTCATCGGTTGCGCGGTGCCCAGCCGCTTCTGCCAGCGGACGTGACCCGTGCGTGCGTTCAACCCGAACACCCGGTTCCCCTCCGTGGCCACGATCAGGGTGCTGCCGACGACGAGCGGCTCGCCGTACACGGCGTCGCCCAGGCTCCTGGTCCAGGCCGGCTTCAGCGGCGCACCCACGCCGTGGGAGACGTGGCCGGTCCGGGACGGCGTGCGGTGGAAGGTCCACCAGGGTGTGAAGGCACCCGCGGCCCGCGGCGCGGCGGTCCCGACGGGACGCTGTCGGTGGACCTGCGGCGTGGGCCGCGACGCGGCCGGCGACGCCGAGGAGCACGCGGCGGCCAGGACACACGAGAGGGGGACCAGGACCGAGAAGAGGCGTCGCATTCGCCCAGTCTGGCCTGGACCGCCGTTCGACGTCACCTGCCCCGTTCGCGTGGGCTCGGCCGCGGAGGCGGGCGCCATACCACGGCGAGTTGGTGAACGCCGCACGTCCTGGTCACACTTTGACCACACCCCGTATGTTGGGGTGGCCGCGGCCACGGCCGGCCGACGGTGCCTTTTCTTCTGACTCGAGGTCCATCGCTGATGTCCGCCCTGCCCCCCGACGGCGTCGGGACCCCCGACGACGCGGCGGCCGGCGGGAAGCGGAAGGGTCGGGCCAAGACACATCACACGGTGGCCAAGGCCGTGGGGGCGACCATGGTCGTGATCGCTCTGGTGACCGGCCTGTCGGTGGTGTTCCTCTACCGCCACTACAACAGCAACCTCAACGTCAAGGACATCACCGGCGAGCTCGGCACCGACCGGCCGACACCGCAGGCGCCGAAGGGTCCGCACGGCCCGATCAACATCCTGGTCATGGGCTCCGACAACCGCGACGCACCCGGTGACCACATCGACAACCTGACCGGCATCGGCAAGCGCTCGGACACCACGATCCTGCTGCACCTCTCCGGCGACCGGGAGCATGCGTACGGCGTCAGCATCCCGCGTGACTCGATCGTCGACCGCCCGGCCTGCCTCGACGACCACGGCAAGGAGATCTCGCCCCCGGCCACGGGCGTGATGTGGAACGACGCCTTCAACATCGGCGGCCCTGGCTGCACGGTGCGTCAGTTCGAGCAGTTGACCGGCGTCCGCGTCGACCACTACGTCGTCGTCGACTTCAACGGCTTCAAGTCGATGGTCGACGCGATCGGTGGCGTCGAGGTCTGCCTGCCTCACGCGGTCAACGACCCGATCGGTCACATCACGCTTCCGGCCGGCACCCACAAGTTCAGCGGTGACCAGGCCCTCAACTACGTCCGCGAGCGGCACTCACTGGGCAACGGCTCCGACATCGGCCGGATGAAGCGTCAGCAGGCGTTCATCGCGTCGATGGCCCACCAGGCGATCAGCGCGGACACGCTGGCCAACCCGATCCACCTGGCCAGGTTCATCGATGCGGCGACCAAGTCGCTGACCCTCGACCCCGACATCGGCAGCATCTCCAAGCTGGTCGGGCTGGCCTACCAGTTCCGACACATCGGCCTGGACCACATCCAGTTCGTGACGACGCCGTGGATGCCGGACCCCAGCGATCCCAACCGGGTGGTCTGGAAGCCCGAGGCGCAGCAGGTCTGGGACGCGATCAAGAACGACGACGTGCTGAGCAAGGCGATGCTGTCGGGCTCGCTCAACGCCAAGCACATCCCGGGCGTGACCAGGCACCCCAAGAACGGCTCCCAGGAGCAGGCCGCCGCCGCCGACAACCTCGCCAACGGGCTCTGCGCCTGAGGCACGTGATGGCCGACGACGAGACTCCTCCGCCGACCTCGCGAGACGAGTCGCCGTGGCGACGTCGCCGGCGCCTGGCGGCGGTGTTCGGCGACGTCCTGCCCGAGACCACGCAGGACGAGCGCGACCCGGAGCCGCCGTCGGAGGAGGACGACGCCCGCGACCGCTGGTTGCGTGGTGAGGTGCCACCCCACCACGGCTGATCCGCGGCGGAGCGGCACCCGCTCTCAGGTGGTCGGCGGCGTGGCCGTCGCCCCCGATGCCCCGCCCTGCGCGGCGAGCAGGTCGCGGATCTCCTGCAGCAGCTGGACGTCGTCGGGCGTGCCCGGCTCGGGGCTGGGGAACCAGCGCTCCCTGGCGGCGGTGTAGGGCTTGACGATCACGAAGTACACGACCGCAGCCATGACCACGAACGAGATCAGGGCCGTGATCCAGGCGCCGATGAGGAGGCCCCCCGGCTGGTAGCTGCGGAAGTCGGCATGGCCACCGGCCTTGCCGATCAGTCCCATGATCACGGCCACGGTCGCGGTCACGACCGCGGCGAACGCCGTCGCCATGATGAACGCGACGGCGAGCTCGACGAGGTTGCCGCGGAGGATGAAGTTCTTGAACCCGGTCATCTCTGTCTCCTCTCGGCGGCCGTCCCGAACGGCCGGCCACTGGACGCCGGTCACGCTAGCGGTCGATCACGACACTGAGGACCTCGGTCGAGGCGGCGGCGGCGATGCGGTCGACGTCCTCGGGGAGGGCCGCGACGACCACCAGCCGGCCGGTGAGGCCGGCCGCCGCGCTGTCGTCCTCGGCCGGCGCGGGCAGCGAGAGGACCGGCACGTCGATCGCGACGTACGACGCGGTGCCGCGGCGCGGGTCCGCTGCGACCAGGCCGATGCGATCGCCTGCGCGCAGCAGGGCCACCGCGTCCGCGTCCGCGATCCGCACCGGGAGCGCGACCCGTCCGGGATAGCCCGCGACGAGCGTCGGCGCGACCAGTCGGACATCCGTCACGGGCTCACCGGCGCGCACGGGGGCGGCCAGGGTGCGCCCCAGGGCACCGGGGTCCGAGCCGGCGGGAGCGGTGCCGGCCGGGTAGCGCCGCGTCACCAGGTCGTCGTGGCCGAGGACGGTGCCGGAGGCGAGGTCGCGCGCGGCCACGGTCACCGCCACGGTCGGCGCCGCCGGAGGACGGGCCGCGTGCACCCCGGCCAGGACCGCGACGGCCGCGCACCCGGCCGCCAGCGGACGGCGCCGCGCCAGCACGGTGCGGCGTAGGGCGCGGCGTGTCCGCGCGCGGCGATCACCGGTCGGAGACGGCTCGGTCGAGGGAGGCACCCCTCGACGGTAGGCGGCGTCGGGCCCGGGCCGGGGCCTCCCTCCACAGGGGAGGTGCGCCGGCGCTCAGCCGGCCGCGGCGGATCCGGCGCTGCTCGACGACGACGACGAGGGCGAGGCGGACGTGGCGGACGTGGAGGACGACGAGGACGATGACGACGAGCCGGAGGACCCGGAGGACCCGGAGGAGTCCGGGCTCGTGCCCGACGAGGAGTCGGACGATCCCGACGACGTACCGCCGGACTCACCGGACGCCGGGGATGAGCCGGCCGACGTGCTCGCAGCGCGGCTGTCGTTGCGGTAGAAGCCCGAGCCCTTGAACACCACGCCGACGGCGTTGAACACCTTGCGCAGCTGCCCGCCACACGCGGGGCACACGGTGAGTGCGTCGTCGGTGAAGCTCTGGAACTGCTCGAAGGCGTGCCCGCACTCGGTGCAGCGGTACTGGTAGGTCGGCAACGCGGTCGGTCCTCGGGTCGTAGCAGCGGATCGGCCGGTTGGCACTCGCCACCGGCGACTGCCAATGCTACGGCACCGGCCCCACGTGCCGAGGGCGGTGCGGATGATCAGCCCAGATCGACCCAGCGGGTGGGGGTCGCGGCGGCGGTGACGGGCCGGTCGTGCTCGTCGACCGGCACGTCGAGGCCGACCTCGTCGTCGTACAGCAGGCAGACGACCGGAGTGCCGACCGGCACCCGGCCCAGCGCCCGGTCGTAGCAGCCACCGCCCTGGCCGAGCCGGGCCCCGGTCGCCGAGACGCCGTGCCCGGGCACGAGCACGACGTCGGCGGTGGCGATGGCGTCGACGCCGAGGCGGTCCACCGGCTCGAGCAGCCCGTAGCGCGCCGGGACGAGGGACGTCGAGCCCCGCCACGTGCCCCAGTCGAGGTCCATGTCGGGGAGGACGACGGGCAGGATGACTCGTTTGCCCAGGGCCGCGAGGGACTCCAGCAGCGCGCCCGTGCCGGGCTCGGCTCCGACCGAGACGTACGCCGTGAGGGTCGCCGCTCGCTGGACGTCCGGATGGGCGGTCACCACGGCTGCCAGATCGCGGCTCAAGGACCCCAGCTCGGCGACCGGCAACCGGTGCCGTGCGGTGCGGATCTGGTCGCGGAGGGCGATCTTGGCCACAGCGGCCGCCGAGGCCCGTGGATCGCCCGATCGGGATTGCGGTGGGGGCACCCCGCCAGCCTACGATCGCAGCATGAGCAGTGCCGGACTCGAGCGCGCACGGAAGAAGATGGCGCAGGCCGGGATCGACCCGGTCGCGATCGAGACCTTCGCCCACTACTACCGCCTGCTCGAGCGCGGCGAGACGGGCCTGATCCCGGAGTCGTCGATCGAGCCGATCGACTCCGAGTCGCTGTCCGACGTCGAGATCGATGCCGAGACAGCCTCCGCCGCGCTGCGCACCACGGCGGTGATCAAGCTCAACGGCGGCCTGGGCACCTCGATGGGCATGGAGCGGGCCAAGAGCCTGCTCTGCGTCCGCAAGGGCATGTCGTTCCTCGACGTGATCGCCCGCCAGGTGCTCCACCTGCGACGCGAGCACGACGCTCCCCTGCCGTTGCTCTTCATGAACAGCTTCCGCACCTCCACCGACACCATGGACGCGCTGGCCAGGTACGCCGACCTCCCCGTCGACGGCCTGCCTCTGGAGTTCCTGCAGAACCGCGAGCCGAAGCTCGTCGCGGAGGACCTGACCCCGATCTCCTGGCCCAGGGATCCCGACCTCGAGTGGTGCCCACCGGGGCACGGCGACCTCTACACCGCCCTGCGCGGAACCGGCCTGCTCCAGACCCTGATCGACCAGGGCTACGAGCGCGCCTTCGTCTCCAACAGCGACAACCTCGGCGCCGTACCGGACGCTCGGATCGCCGGCTGGTTCGCCGAGTCGGGCGCTCCGTTCGCGATCGAGGCCGTCCGCCGTACCCAGTCCGACCGCAAGGGCGGCCACTTCGCGCGCCGTACGTCCGACGGCCGGATCGTGCTCCGCGAGACCGCGCAGACCTCGGAGAAGGACCGCGCAGCGCTGGCCGATCTCGACCGGCACCGGTTCTGCTCCACCAACAACCTCTGGTTCGACCTGCGGGCGATGGCCGAGGCGCTCGACGCCCGGCACGGCATCCTCGGCCTGCCGCTGATCCGGAACGTCAAGCCGGTCGATCCCGCCGACCCCTCGACGCCCGAGGTGATCCAGATCGAGACCGCGATGGGCGCCGCGATCGAGGTCTTCGAGGGCTCGCGCACGATCGAGGTCGGCCGAGACCGCTTCGTGCCGGTGAAGACCACCAACGACCTGCTCGTGCTCCGCTCGGACGTGTACGACGTGGGCGACGACTTCGTGCTCGACCCGGCCGCCGGTGTCCCGTTCGTCGACCTCGACCCGGACTACTACCGGCTCGTGCCGGAGTTCGAGCGGCGCTTCCCCGAGGGCGCGCCGAGCCTGCGTGAGGCCACGTCGCTGAGGGTCAGCGGCGACTGGACCTTCGGCCGGAGGGTGAAGGTCGTCGGCCAGGTGACCCTGGAGACCGGAGCGGCCGAGCGCGTGCCGACAGGTAGCGTCTTGGAGCATGACTGACGAGCTGGTCTCCGTCGAGGACCACCGCACGCGCATCCTCTCCGCGATCGAGCCGCTCCCGGCCTACGACCAGCCGCTGATGGAGGCCTTCGGGCTGGCGGCGGCCGAGGACGTGCACGCGTCGGTGGCACTGCCGGGCTTCGACAACTCCGCCATGGACGGCTACGCCGTGGCCCACGCGGACGTCGCCTCGGCCAGCGAGGAGTCGCCGGTCCACCTGCCGGTGGTCGGCGAGATCGGGGCCGGGCAGGCGTCGCTGCTGGCGATGTCGCCCGGCACCGCCGTCAAGATCATGACCGGCGCCCCGGTCCCCGCCGGAGCCGACTCCGTCGTGCCGTACGAGTGGACGGACCGCGGGGTCGCCAACGTCGTGATCTCCCGGGCCCCCGAGCCCGGCCAGCACGTCCGTCTCCAGGGCCAGGACGTCGCCAAGGGCGACCTGCTCGTCCGGACGGGCACCGTCCTCGGAGCGCGCCAGATCGGCCTGCTGGCCGCCGTCGGCCGGTCGTCGGTCCGCTCGCGACCCCGACCTCGCGTGGTGGTGATGTCGACCGGGTCCGAGCTCCGCGAGCCGGGCTCGCCGCTCGGCCGCGACTCCATCTACGACGGCAACTCGTTCCTGCTCGCGGCGGCGGCCCGGCAGGCCGGCGCCATCGCCTACCGCGTCGGGATCGTCCCCGACGAGCCACGCACGTTCCTCGGCGCACTCAACGACCAGCTGGTGCGGGCCGACCTGGTCGTCACCAGCGGCGGCGTGTCGATGGGCGACTACGACGTGGTGAAGGAGGCACTCGCGCCGCTCGGCACCGTCTGGTTCGGCGGGGTGGCCATGCAGCCGGGCAAGCCTCAGGGCTTCGGCACCGTCGGTGAGGACGCGGTCCCGATCGTCACCCTGCCGGGGAACCCGGTCTCGTCGTACGTCTCGTTCGAGCAGTTCGTGCTCCCCGCCGTGCGCCGGATGATGGGTCGCGCGCCGTACCTCCGACCGGAGGCAGACGCGCTGCTCACCGAGGCGATCCGCTCCCCCGAGGGGCGGCGGCAGTTCGCCCGGGGACGGCTGTCCGTCGTGGACGGCCGACTGGCGGTCACGCCCGTCGGCGCCCAGGGATCGCACCTGATCGGAGACCTGGCCGAGTCCGATGCGCTGGTCGTGGTGCCGGAGTCCGTGACCTGGGTCGAGGCCGGTGAGACAGTGACCGTGCTGCCGCTCGACGAGGACTTCTAGGAGACATCATGGCGGACCGTCTCACCCATCTCGACGAGACCGGGGCGGCCCGGATGGTCGACGTGTCGGGCAAGGAGGTGACGACCCGCGAGGCCGTCGCGGCCGGACGCGTCCTGGTGTCGCCGGACGTGGTGGCGCTGCTGCGCGGCGCCGGCGTACCGAAGGGCGACGCCCTCGCGGTGGCCCGGCTGGCCGGGATCATGGGCGCCAAGCAGACCTCGACCCTGATCCCGCTGTGCCATCCGCTCGCCCTGTCATCGGTCACCGTCGACCTGGAGGTCGCCGACGACGCGGTCGAGCTGACCGCGACGGTCCGCACCACCGACCGCACCGGCGTCGAGATGGAGGCGCTGACCGCGGTCGCGGTCGCCGGGTTGACCGTGATCGACATGGTCAAGGCGGTCGACAAGCGCGCGGTGATCACCGACGTGCGCATCCTGCGCAAGTCCGGTGGGAAGTCCGGAGACTTCCGCCGATGATGCGCGCGGCTGTCGTGGTCGCCTCCAACCGTGCGGCCGCCGGCGTGTACGACGACACCACCGGACCGCTGCTCGTGGAGTTCCTGGTGTCGCTGGGGTTCTCGTGCAACCAGCCGGTCGTCGTGCCCGACGGCGAGCCGGTCGGGGCAGCCGTGTCGGCGGAGGTCGACGGTGGAGCGCGCGTCGTCCTGACCACAGGGGGCACCGGCCTCACCCCGACCGATCGCACGCCCGAGGTGACCCGGGCGCTCCTCGACCGCGAGGTGCCGGGCATCGCCGAGGCGATCCGTGCGTACGGCGTCGGCAAGGGCGTGCCCACCGCTGCCCTCTCCCGCGGACTCGCCGGCGTCGCCGGTGACTGCCTGGTCGTGAACCTGCCCGGGTCGCGGGGCGGGGTCAAGGACGCGATCGCGGTCCTCGAGCCACTCCTGCTGCACGCCGTCGAGCAGGTCGTGGGGAGCGACCATTGAGCCCCGGCTGGCCGGCCACGCTGCAGTACGGCGCGGTCACGCTCCGCCCCCTCCGCTACCGCGACGCGCGCGCCTGGCGCGCCGTACGCCGACGCAACGCCGCGTGGCTTCAGCCGTGGGACGCGACCGTCCCTCCGGGGGGCACCGAGCGCCCCGCGAGCTTCCGCAGCCTGGTCACCCGGATGCAGCGGAACGCGCGCCAAGGGCACGGGATGGCGTTCGCGATCGAGGTCGACGGGCGCTTCGCCGGCCAGGTCACCGTCAACAACATCGTGCGCGGGTCGGCGCAGTTCGCGTCCGTCGGCTACTGGCTCGACCGCGACGTCGCCGGCCGCGGCGTGATGCCGACGGCGGTCGCGCTGGTGATCGACCACTGCTTCCGCTCCGCGGGGCTGCACCGGATCGAGATCGCGATCCGGCCGGAGAACTCCAACTCGCTGCGGGTCGTCGAGAAGCTCGGGATCCGCGAGGTGGGGTACGCGCCGAGGTTCCTCCACATCGACGGGGCCTGGCGCGACCACCGGATCTACGCGATCACCGTCGAGGAGTGTCCGGAGGGGATGCTGGCTCGTCTGTCCCAACAGCCACAGGAGTGATTTCGCGACACACCTGTTGACATCCCCGGCCACCTGTGGCACCGAATCTAGGGTCGGGTCGTGGACCTGAGCGGACTCATCTTCGTGGCTCTGGCCGTGGCCTGGGCCGCCTACCTGATCCCCAAGGCTCTGCGCCACCACGACGACGTCGTCCGGGGCCGCTCCATCGACCGGTTCTCCCAGAGCATGCGGGTCCTGGCCCGCCGCGAACCGGTCAGCGCGCGGATGGCCCGACTGGTCGTCACCCCGGCGCGGGCCACGGCGGCGATGGTCACCACCAAGCCCTCCGCGAGCATCCCCTCGCCCGACGAGCAGTACGCCGCGCGCCGCGCCGCCACGCGCCGGGCCACCAGGCGCCGCCGGCGCGTGCTCACCCTGCTCGTCCTGGCGCTGGCGGGTGTGGTGGTCGCCTGTGCCGACGGCCGGATCGCCTGGGCGTACGTCGCAGCCCCTGCGGGACTCCTGCTCGCCTGGCTGGTCGCCTGTCGGTTGATGGTCAAGAAGGAGCGGGCCTGGCGCCCCGTCGTGCTCCCCGAGACCGTCGACGAGGCCGACGTGGTCGTCGGGAGCCCGGCGGTCGAGGCGCAACCGGACGCCCCCGCGGTCGAGCGTGACGCGAGCATGTGGGACCCCGTCCCCGTGACGCTCCCGACCTACGTCTCGAAGCCGGCGGCGCGTCGTACGGTCCGCACGATCGATCTCGACTCCACCGGGGTCTGGACCTCCGGACGGACCGAGGCCGACTCCGCCCTGGCCCGTGAGGCCGAGGCGGCCGATCGGGTCCAGCGCCGCGTCTCGCGCAAGGACGACACGGGCGACCAGGCCGTCGGTTCCTGACGGCCGGCAGGCCCCGAGCCGATTCGGTCCGCCACTGCGCCGGTGCTAGCCTTGCGCTTCGCGTCGCCGTGCCGGTCGAGGACCGGCCCAGGCGGCGCATGGGGCTGTGGCGCAGCTGGTAGCGCATCTCGTTCGCAATGAGAGGGTCAGGGGTTCGAGTCCCCTCAGCTCCACCATCACGCGACATCACCCGAGATCACCCGGGGCCACGCGACCGCCGGCCGGGTGCTCGAGGTGTCCCTTCCGGTCAGCCCGCGAGGCGACGACCGGAGCGCGAGCCCAGGCGCCGAGCGCGCTGGCGGCGGAGTCGACGTACCAGGACCGGCGCGTACGCGACCGCCGCGGGGTCGTCCAGCAGCCGGCCGAGCCGGCGGTAGTAGGTCGCCGGGTCCTCGGCGAAGCGGGCTCTGATCGCGGAGTCCTTGGTGCCTGCGTACCGCCACCAGCCGGACTCGAGATCCAGGGTCCGTCGCGCGGTCTCGTCCAGCATGACGGCGAGCCTGCCACACGCGGGTCCGTCGCCTCGAGGGTGGTCGGGTGACGGGGCGGCGACTCGTTCGCGTGGCACCGAGGGACGATCGATCGAGGAGGGCCGATCGTCCCGGCCGGGGCCGGGTCCCACGGCCCGGAACCCCGGGCGCCCGGCCTCCCCGCGACCGGGCCGGCACCGGGCCGGCACCGGGCCGGCACAGGGCCGGCACAGGGCGCCGCCGACCGCAGGCGAACGGCCCGATGCGGGCCAACTGGTCTAGTCCAGCTCGAGAGCCGCCGGAAGCGGCGTTATCCAGCGTTTATCGACTGGGCCTTGTCAAAAGGGGATAAGTCCCGGAAATGTAAGGACCCCCCGCACGGATGCGGGGGGCCGGTCGCGATTGGCATTGACCAATTCGCGGTCTCGCATTCGGCCTGGGGGGCTGGCGCCTGCGAGCTTCTCCACCTGATGGCTGGGGGGTTGCCATCCGATGGGTGGCATCTGATGGCTGGGGGGTTGCCATCTGATGTTGACTCAAGTTTACACGTCACGCGCGCGCGTGAGGCAGATTCTCGAAATTGATCCGCTTTTTACCTAACCCTCGTGAGTTCACGCTCAGAACGCGCTCGGGAGAGCCTTTGGAAGGCCCTGGAGAGGTGGTCACAGGCGCCACACACGACACGTGGGTGCTTGTCAAGACTTCCAAATTTGCCAGGGCGTGCTCCATGCTTCTCCCGGAGCTTGAACCGCACCACACAGGGAGAAACACTGACATGGCACGTCACACCAAGATCAAGATCGCCGCTCTGGCCACGTCCTTCGTCGCCGCGCTGGGCATCGTTGCCACTGCGCCGATGACCGCGGCCGACGCCGGTCACTCCACCAAGACCTCGTTCAAGGTCGCCGAGGGTTGCTGCTGATCGGCAGCTAGACCTGCACTCCCGCTCGAACCTTCGGTCGGGTCCGCAGCCCGGACGCAGCTGCTGCGCTCCGGTAGGCGGTGCGCGCTGCCTCGACATCGCCGATGTCCTCGAGGAGATCGGCGAGCTCGAACCACAGCTGCGCCGCGTCGCGGTCTGCACCGACGCCCGTCAGCAGGAAGACCGCGCGACGGTACGCCGCCTTGGCGCCCTCGGCGTCGCCGGTGGCGGCCACCACCTGACCGGCGAGTGACTCGGCCTCGGCGGCCAGGAGCGGAGCTTCGTTCTGCACCGACGCAATGATCTCGGCACAGATGTCGTGAGCCGGGGACAGCTCACCGTCGAGGTACCGCGCCCGCGCGATCGCCAGGTTGTTGTGGGCGATGTCGATCGTGCTGGCGCTGGACCAGGCCAGGTCCTGGGCCGCCTGCTCGAGGTGTCGCTTGGCCTCGGGCACGTCGGGCGGGTCGAGCTCGAGCTGCATGCGACCCAGCGTCGTGCGTAGCCGGGCGAGGTTGCGGGCGTCCTGGCCCTCGGCCAGCAGTGCGAGCGCCCGCTCGGCCAGGGGGACGGCGTTGCTCACGGCACCGCGCTCCGCCTCGAAGACGCTGGCGTTCCAGTACGCCGAGGCGCGCGCGACGGGGGAGTCGAGGGCCTCGGCCTTCACGATGGCCTTGCGGCACATCCGGATGGCGTGGCCGGCGTCGCCGCGGTTGAAGTAGGCCAACGCGACGGTCACGGCCAGCTGGACGGCCTCGTCGCAGCTCTCGACCAGCGACCCGGAGAGCTGCGCCATGACCCGCTCGCCCACCTCGATCGCGGCGTTGAGGTCGCCGGAGTTCTTCAGGCAGCGGACCATCGCGATCGCGCTCTTGACCCGGAGCAGGCCGCCCTGACGGGCGTAGACCAGGTTCTCGAGCTCGAGGATGGCGTCGTCGAGGTTGCCCTGGCCCTCCAGGGCCCGGGCGACGATGTAGCGCGCCCGGAAGACGAGCTCGTCCTGCGAGGCGACGCTGGCCCGGTCGAGCGCCTGCCGCGCCTGGGCCTCGGCCTCGATGTGCTGGCCGGTCTCGAGCGAGAGCTCGGCGAAGTCGAGGGTCAGCTTGATCTCGTCGTACTCACGAGCGGTGACCCCGCGCAGCAGGTGCTCCGTGGGCACACCGAGGCGCGCGGCGAGGTCGTCGAGCGTCTGGCTGTTCGGCCGACGCTGTCCCGACTCGATGCGCGACACGTATCCCACGGAGATGTCTTCGCCGGCCAGCTGGGTCTGGGTCCACCCCTTCGCCACGCGGGCAGCACGGATCCTCTGGCCGAGCTCGGCGGGGTCGAGCTCCTTGAGCAGGTCTGCATCCCGGACGTCCATAGCGCGATTGTGACCGAGAGATGGCCCATCTGGGCAACAAATCTGACAAGTCGGGCATCTTTGGAGGCAAATTTGGAAGAACTGGTCCCAAAGGACTAGGCCATCGCAACCGAACGACTAGATTCTCCGCCATCGGCAGTCGCACCGCTCGCGGATAGAATGCCGGTGTTCGGCCGGGGGGCTAGGCGTCACGCGTGCGTCGTTGCGACGCACGCGTGACGTGTCTCCGGCCGGTCTCCGTCGCGGGCCCGTCGCCGGGCCGTCATCGCTCCGTCAGCGCCGCATCGAGGATCGCCTCGGCGGTGCGCACGGTGAGCGTCCGTGCCGCTCCCGGCGTCAGCCCGCGTACGTCGAGCAGCACGATGAACGCCTCCCATCCGATGACCAGCGCCAGCGCCGAGACGAGGTCCTCGTAGTCCTTTCGGGTGAGGCGCTTCCGACAGGGCTCGACGGCCCACTCGATCCAGCCGATCCGCCGGTGCCCGCGCCGGGGACCGCCCTCGGCAGGTGCCGGCGCGTCGACGGTGAGCTTGATCAGCTTGCGGCCGAGGGGCAGTGAGGTCTCCATCGTGGCGAATACCTCGTCGACCAGCGTGCGGAGGCGATCGTGAGGGTCGTCGGACGTGTGCGCGGCGAGTGCGGCGTCCACGTCGACGTTGAGCGTGCCGATGGTGGCGTCGAGGACCAGCTGGTCGAGGGTCGGGTAGTAGAGGTAGACCGTGCGCCGCGAGACGTCGGCCGCGGCCGCGATCTCGTTGACCGACGGCTCGGCACCGGTGCGCAGCAGCTCGGCCGCGGCCTCGACGATCGCTCGCCGAGTGCGCCGCCGCTGGGCGACCCGCCCCGTCTCCACAGGCTGCTGTGACACCGGTCGTCCTCTCGTCCTTGACACGTCGATCTCCTGGGTCCAATATACCGTCGTGCATTCATTGCACACAAGTGTAACAACGACACAGGACTGTAGGAAAAGCCATGACCGACTGCGCACTCGCCGCACCCAGCACCACCAGCATCAGCCGGGCCGACCGTCGTGCCCGACGAACCCTCCCGCGCGGCGTGCCGCGCTGGGCGTGGTTGTTCGGCGTGACCGTGGTCCCGCTGCAGCAGGAGGACCCCACGGCCCCGCGGGCCTGGGTCGTCTCCGGGGGCGCCGGCACCACCCACGCCGCCGCCCTGCTGCACGACGCACCGACCACCGACGCCGACGACGACTGACATCGCCGACTTCTCCAGAGAGGATCACCCCATGACCACCGTCATCACCGTCTACGACCTGCCGGACGGGGTCGCCGCCCCCACGGCGCTCGGCGACACGCACACCCTGCACCGCGCCGTGGGCCTGCCCGCGGCATTCCCCTGGATCGACCTCGGCGAGAGCGCCACGCCCGACGAGGCGGCGCTCGTCGTCGCCGAGGCGAGTGGCCGGGCCGGCGCCCTGAGCGGGCGGTACGACGCGTTCCACGTCAACGATGTCGCGGCCGAGCCGTTCGACCCGGGGCGCCCGGCCGAGAGCGTCGTCTTCGTCAACTGCATGCGCTTCGACCCGGAGCACCACGACGCCGCGTTCGCGGCGTGGGAGCGCGTGAACCGCTACATGGTGGCCAAGCCCGGCTACCGCTGGCACCGGTTGCACCGGCGCCTGGACGACGACGCGCCCTTCGGGTTGGTCAACGTCGTCGAGTGGGAGTCGCCGGACGCCTGGCGCGCCGCGCACGACGCGGGCTTCCGCGCCCTCACCGAGGGCGACCTGCCGTTCACGGCGCAGCCCACCCTGTGTCGCCGCGTCACCGCCCACCAGGAGGCGGTCCGATGATCGATGCCGACGCGCGCACCGCCGCCGCCGGTGCGACCACCAGCGGTCCGGTGACCCTGATCAACAGCTTCCAGGTGCCCGTCGATCGCGACGACGACTTCCACGCGCTCTGGGAGAGGACCAGCCACTACTTCACGCGACAGCCCGGCTTCCGCTCGCTGCGGCTGCACCGGGCCGTCAACGAGGACGCGACGTACCGCTGGGTGAACGTGGCCTGCTGGGACAGTGAGCAGGCGTTCCGCGCGGCGCATGCGACCGAGGAGTTCCGTGCGGTCGTGACCGCCGACGGGTGGGAGGAGTTCCCGAGCTCGCCGGTCCTCTTCGAGGTGGTCACCGAGGCGGGGTGAGGGCTCGCTCCGGGCGTGGCAGGGTGGAGAGGACGGCACGTCCGA
>DATAOY010000046.1:0-34685 GCA_036265495.1 Nocardioides sp.
CTCGGCCAGCAGGTGCAGGAGTTCAAGTCGATGGTGCGCTCCCTGCACGAGGCCGGCATGGAGGTCATCCTCGACGTCGTCTACAACCACACCGCGGAGGGCAACCACCTGGGCCCGACGCTCAGCTTCAAGGGGCTGGACAACGCGGCGTACTACCGGCTCGTCGACGACGACCTGCGCTACTACATGGACTACACCGGCACCGGGAACTCCCTCAACGTCCGGCATCCCCACTCCCTGCAGCTGATCATGGACTCCCTGCGCTACTGGGTGACCGAGATGCACGTCGACGGTTTCCGCTTCGACCTGGCGGCGGCGCTCGCGCGCGAGTTCTACGACGAGGACCGGCTCGCGACGTTCTTCGAGCTGGTGCAGCAGGACCCGGTGGTCAGCCAGGTGAAGCTGATCGCCGAGCCGTGGGACGTCGGCCCCGGTGGCTACCAGGTCGGCGGCTTCCCCCCGCAGTGGACGGAGTGGAACGGCAAGTTCCGCGACACCGTCCGTGACTTCTGGCGCGGCGAGCCCTCCCTGGGTGAGTTCGCCAGCCGACTGGCCGGGTCGAGCGACCTGTACGAGCAGTCCGGCCGGCGACCGGTGGCGTCGATCAACTTCGTCACCGCGCACGACGGCTTCACGCTGCGCGACCTCGTGTCGTACGACGACAAGCACAACGACGCCAACGGCGAGGGCAACAACGACGGGGAGAGCCACAACCGTTCGTGGAACCACGGCGTCGAGGGTCCGACCGACGACCCCGAGATCCTGGCCCTGCGGGCGCGACAGCAACGGAACTTCCTGACCACCCTGCTGCTCAGCCAAGGCGTGCCGATGCTGCTGCACGGCGACGAGGTGGGCCGCACCCAGGACGGCAACAACAACACCTACGCCCAGGACGGCCCGATCTCCTGGCTGCACTGGGACGACGTCGACGAGCCGCTCATGGAGTTCACCGCGGACGTCGCCAAGCTGCGACGTGACCATCCGACGTTCCGGCGCCGCCGCTTCTTCACCGGGACGTCGGCCCGCACCAGCACCGGCGAGGGCGAGCGGCTCAACGACATCGTCTGGCTCCACCTCGACGGCCGGCCGATGGAGGAAGCGGACTGGTCGGCGCCCGACGCCCGGTCGATCGGCATGTACCTCAACGGCCACGGCATCGCCGGTGCGGACGCTCGCGGGCAGGACGTCGTCGACGACCACTTCCTGCTGTACTTCAACGCCGCCGGCGACGACGTACCCCTGACCCTGCCGCCCGAGGAGTACGCCGCGGCCTGGGACGTCGTGATCGACACCGGAGCCGTGCGTCGCCGCAAGGGCGCGATCAGGGCCGGTGTGAGGTCCAAGGTCTCGGGACGGAGCGTGCTGGTGCTGCGCGAGCACACGGCCCCCGTCGTCGCTCCCGACACCTCGGCGGCCGCATCCGTCGCCGCACAGGAGCAGAGCAGCAAGAGCTCGTCCTGACCATGCGCGTCCCGACCAGCACCTACCGGCTCCAGGTCAACGCACGGTTCACGCTGCACGATGCGGCCGCGACGCTGCCGTACCTGCACGACCTCGGCGTCGACTGGGTCTACCTCTCGCCACTGCTGAAGGCGGAACCCGGGAGCGACCACGGGTACGACGTGGTCGACCACTCGCTGGTCGACCCCGACCGGGGCGGGTCGGACGGACTCGCCGCGGTCTCGACCGAGGCGCAGCGGCTGGGGATGGGCGTGCTCGTCGACATCGTGCCCAACCACGTCGGCGTCGCGACCCCGCGCGAGAACGCCTGGTGGTGGGACCTGCTGCGTCGGGGGCGGGAGTCGGCGCACGCCCACGCGTTCGACGTCGACTGGGCCGCCGGACGAGGACGCGTCCGCATCCCGGTGCTCGGTGACGACGGCGGCTCGGCGATCGCGATCGACACCACCGAGGGAGTCGTGCGGTACCACGACCACGTCTTCCCGCTCGCGCCCGGGACGACGGCGCTGGACGAGCAGCACTACGAGCTCGCCCACTGGACCGTGGCCGACACCGGGCTCAACTACCGAAGGTTCTTCGCGGTCAGCACCCTGGCGGGGATCCGGGTCGAGGAGCGGTCGGTGCTCGACGGCTCTCACGTCGAGATCCGGCGCTGGTGCGACGAGGGGCTCGTCGACGGGCTGCGCGTCGACCACCCCGACGGCCTCCGCGACCCTGCGACGTACCTCGACGACCTGGGCGAGCTCACCGGTGGCCGCTACGTCCTGGTCGAGAAGATCCTCGAGCCGGGAGAGACACTGCCGAGGTCCTGGGCCACGGCCGGCACCACGGGGTACGACGTCCTCGGCCTGGTCGACCGCCTCCTCACCGACCCGGCGGGTCAGGCGCCGCTGACCGCGCTGGAGACCCGACTGCGCGGCTCGGCCCTGGACTGGCACGAGCTGGTCCACGACACGAAGCGGGCGGTGGCCGACGGGATCCTCGGCTCGGAGGTACGGCGCCTGGCGCGGGAGGTCGTCGCGGCGGGTCGTCCCGAGACCGACGCAGAGCGAGCTCCTCGACCACCGGTACTCGTCGACGCGCTGGCGGAGCTGCTCGCCTGCTTCCCGGTCTATCGCTCCTACCTCCCGGAGGGGCGCGAGCACCTCGCCGCGGCGTTCACCGATGCTCGGCGGCGCAGGCCCGACCTGACCGCGACGTTCGACGGCCTGGAGCCGGTGTTGGGTGATCCGGCACACCCGGCCGCGCTGCGGTTCCAGCAGACCAGTGGCGCGGTGATGGCCAAGGGCGTGGAGGACTGCGCGTTCTACCGGACCTCCCGGCTCACCTCGCTGACCGAGGTCGGTGGCGACCCCAGCGAATGGTCGATCACGGTCGGCGAGTTCCATGCGGCGATGGCCGGGCGTCAGCGGGCGTGGCCGCATGCGATGACGACCACGTCGACGCACGACACCAAGCGGGGCGAGGACGTCCGCGCCCGGATCGCCGCCCTCGCCGAGGTCCCGGACCGCTGGGCCGGCGCCGTCGACACCCTCCTCTCGCTGGCACCGCTGCCCGACGCGTCGTTCGGCAACCTGCTGTGGCAGGCGGTCCTCGGCGCCTGGCCGGCCTCCCGCGAGCGGCTGCACGGGTACGCCGAGAAGGCGATGCGTGAGGCCGGCGACCGGACGAGCTGGACCTCCCCCGACGCCGCGTACGAGAGCGCTGTGCACGCGGCCGTCGACTCCGCCTTCGACAACCCGGCCGTCGTCGCGGTCCTCGCCGACCTGCTGCAGCTCGTCGCGGGACCGGGCTGGAGCAACAGCCTCTCGGCCAAGCTCATCGCGCTGACCATGCCGGGCGTGCCCGACGTGTACCAGGGCAGCGAGCTGTGGGACCAGTCGCTGGTCGACCCGGACAACCGGCGCCCGGTCGACCTCGCCGTACGTCGCGAGCTGCTGGCCCGAGTTCTCGCGGGCGAGCGACCCCCGCTGACCTCCCGTGCCGACGACCAGGGGCACGCCAAGCTGCTGGTGACCCAGATCGCCCTGACGCTGCGCCGCAACCAGCCGCAGCGGTTCACGACGTACCTCCCGGTCCACGCGCGCGGCGGGGCCGCCGAGCACGTGCTCGCCTTCGACCGCGGCGGCGCGCTCACGGTGGCGACCCGACTGCCGGCCGGGCTGGCCGCGCGCGGCTGGGGCGAGACCGTGCTCCCGCTGTCCGCCGGCGCGTGGGCCGACCTCCTGACCGGACGCGAGTACGCCGGCGACGCGCCCCTCCACGAGCTGCTCGCCGACTACCCGGTCGCGTTGCTGATGCGGGAGCTGTCGTGAGCGCCTGGACCGGGACGCACGGCCCGTTCTCCGTGTGGGCTCCGGCTCGCGACCGCGTGCGGCTGGAGGTCGTGGGCAGCGATGCCGTGATCGAGATGCGGCGCGGCATCGACGGCTGGTGGGCGCCGGTCGAGCTGCCGCCACGAGCGCTCGAGCCGGACGCCGACTACGCCTTCCTCCTCGACGACGACGACCATCGCTACCCGGATCCGAGGTCGCGCCGGCAGCCCGGTGGCGTCCACGAGCTGTCGCGCACCTTCGACCCCTCGTCCTTCGCGTGGACCGACGGCGCCTGGACCGGGCGGCAGCTGCCCGGGTCGGTGATCTACGAGCTGCACGTCGGCACGTTCACACCCGGCGGCACCCTGGACACCGCGATCGAGCAGCTCGACCACCTCCGCTCGATCGGGGTCGACCTGGTCGAGCTGATGCCGGTCAACGCCTTCAACGGCGCGTGGAACTGGGGGTACGACGGCGTCGACTGGTTCGCCGTCCACGAGCCGTACGGCGGGCCACCGGCGTACCAGCGCTTCGTCGACGCCTGCCACGCCGCGGGGCTGGGCGTCGTGCAGGACGTCGTCCACAACCACCTCGGGCCTTCGGGGAACTACCTGCCGATGTTCGCGCCGTACCTCAAGCAGGGCCGCAACACGTGGGGCGACCTGGTGAACCTCGACGGCGCGGGATCGGCGGAGGTGCGCCGGTTCATCCTCGACAACGTGCACATGTGGTTCGCCGACTACCACGTCGACGCGCTGCGGCTGGACGCCGTGCACGCGCTCTCGGACTCCTCGCCGGTGCACATCCTCGAGGAGATGGCGATCGAGACCGCCGCGCTCTCGGCCCACCTCGGGCGGCCGCTCACCCTGATCGCCGAGTCGGACCTCAACGACACCACGCTGGTCAGGCCGCGCGAGGGCGGCGGCCTCGGGCTCGACGCGCAGTGGAGCGACGACTTCCACCACGCGCTCCACGTCGCGCTGACCGGGGAGACGGTCGGCTACTACGCGGACTTCGAGCCGCTGTCGGCGCTGGCGAAGGTGTGCGAGCAGGGGTTCTTCCACGACGGCACGTGGTCGTCGTTCCGGGGTCGTGACCACGGCGTGCCCGTGGACACCGCACACATGCCGACCTGGCGGTTGGTCGTGTGCAGCCAGGACCACGACCAGATCGGCAACCGGGCACGCGGCGACCGGTTGACCGAGCACCTCGACGACGACCAGCTGGCGTGCGCGGCGCTGCTCACGCTGTGCGGACCGTTCACGCCGATGCTGTTCATGGGTGAGGAGTGGGCGGCCTCCACGCCGTTCCAGTTCTTCACCTCCCACCCCGAGCCGGACCTCGGACGGGTCACCGCCGAGGGCAGGGTCGTGGAGTTCGAGCGGATGGGGTGGGGTGCCGCGGAGGTGCCCGATCCGCAGGACCCGGCGACGTTCGAGCGGTCCAGGCTGGACTGGTCGGAGCTGTCGGAGGGGCGGCACGCCCGGCTGCTGGCGAGCTACCGGTCGCTGGCCTCCCTGCGCCGGTCCCTGCCCGAGCTGACGGACCCGTCCTTCGCGTCGCTGTCGGCCACGGCGGACGAGGAGACGCGCGTGTTCACACTGCGGCGCGGCGGGCTGCTGATCGCGGTGAACTTCGGGACGACGCACGCGACCCTGCCGGAGTCCGGGCGGCTGTTGTTCACGACGCCGACGCCCGGCACCTTCGACCGCTCGGGGTTGGCGTTGCCGCCGCATGCCGGCGTCCTGCTCCGGCGTACCTGACCGGGCGCGTCCGCTCGGCCTAGGGTGTCGACGTGGAGCGTCTCGAGACCACCGACCTGATCATCCGGCCGCCGGCGGTCGAGGACGCGCCCGAGGCGTTCGAGCTGATCAACGACCCTGACGTGAGGCTCTGGAACCCGGCGCGCGACTGCCCCGACCTCGAGACGGCCGCCGCCTGGTGCCGCGACGGTGCCGACTGGTCCGAGGGCACGCACGCCACGTGGCACGCGGTGGACCGTGGGTCGCTGCGGATGGTCGGCAACGTCAGCCTCTTCGCCATCGACGCCGACGACCGGGTCGCCAAGATCGGCTACCGCGTCCTGCCGTCCGCGCGCGGTCGAGGTGTGGCACGCCAGATGGTCGACGCGGTGACCCGCTGGGCGTTCGAGTCCCGCGGCCTGATGCGCGTCCAGCTCGAGCACTCGGTGCACAACGTCGCCTCCTGCCGGGTGGCCGAGTCCGCCGGCTTCGTCTACGAGGGCACCACCCGCTCGGCGTACGCCGTACCCGCCAGCGAGGTCCGGGAGGACTGCCACATCCACGGTCGGCTCCCCAGCGACCCCGCCCCGTGAGGGCGCCGCCGATGGATTCCCGATCCGAGCCGGACGGGAGCTCCGTGGTCGCCCTGCGCCGGCCCGCCAGGTCGGCGGTGCTCACCTACGACGACGGCCCGACCCCCGGCGTCACCGATCGGCTGCTGCCGCTGCTCGCCGAGGCGGGCGCGACCGGGACGTTCTTCGTGCTGCTCACCCGGGTGCGCCCGCACCTCGGCCTGCTGCACGAGGTGCTGGCCGCCGGCCACGAGATCGGGCTGCACGGTCCCGACCACCGGCGGCTGACGACGCTGCCACCCCAGACCATGCCCGCGCGCTTCCGCGACGCCAAGGCCGAGCTCGAGGACCTCGCCGGGGTCCCGGTGCGATGGTCGCGCCCGCCGTACGGCGCACAGGGCCGGGACTCGTGGCGTGCCGCTCGAACCGCCGGCCTCATGCCGGTGCTCTGGAGCGTCACCTGCCGCGACTGGGAGGCGCTCGAGCAGGACGAGTACCTGGCCGAGCTGCGCGCCCGCGACCCGGCCGGCTGCGTGGTCCTGATGCACGACGGGTTCGCCGACGAGCGCGACGGCGTCGACGACGGCCCCGCACCGGACCTCGACCGGATCGCCCTCACCCGCGGCGTCCTCGACGTGGTGGCCGCGGCCGGACTGACCGGCCGCAGCCTCGGCTCGGCCCTCGACGACGCCGAGCCCGAGCACGCCCCCTGGCTGGAGGAGCTCGGCGACCCGTCCTGAGGCTCCGGGCGCGCAGATCACCGAGTGCCACGTCCATGAGCCCGCGCGCTGATCGAGGCGGAGCGCAGTGACAGGTCAGGCGATCGGATCCGCCTCGGTGACCCGCGAGGGCATCAGGAACCCGACCACGAGCAGCGCGAGGCTGATGCACACCGTCACCAGGAACACGTCGTGGATGGCCGGCTCGAGGATCCCCGCGGAGACGTGCTCGATGTCGGGGTCGGAGCTGTCGAGCCGGCTGCTGACGTAGCTGTTGACGACCGCCCCGAAGACGGCGACACCGACGGCACTGCCGACCGACCGGGCGAACATGTTCGTACCCGTCGCGACCCCACGGCTCGACCACGAGACCGCGGTCTGCGCCGCGACGACGCCCGGGCTGGCGACGTACCCGAAGCCGAGTCCCATCACGAAGCAGGCGAGAGCGAGGTGGTACACGGAGCTGTCGCCGTCGACGGTGAGCAGGATGAGCGAGCCGGCCACCGCCACCACCGCTCCGATCGAGAGCGTCGCGCGGAAGCCGATCGACAGGTACAGCCGACCCGCGGTCGCCGCCGCGATCGGCCAGCCGATGGTCATCGCCGCCAGCGCGAGTCCGGCCACGAGAGCGCCGGTGCCGAGCACCCGCTGGGAGTACAGCGGCACGTAGGACGAGAGCCCCATCAGCAGGATGCCGACCACGAGCGAGCCGGCGTTCGTGACGTTGAGGACCCGCATCCGGAACACCCACAGCGGCAGGACCGGCTCGGCCGCCCGCCGCTCGACCAGGACGAACGCGACCAGCAGGACCGCTGACCCGGCGAACAGCAGGATGCTCATGCCCGAGTCCCAGGCCCACTCCACGCCACCCTCGAGCAGCGCGAGCAGCAGCAGCGTGCCGCCCACGCCCAGGAGCGACGAGCCCAGGTAGTCGATGCGGTGGCGACGGCGTTCGATCGCCTCCGAGAACCGTCGCCAGAGCACCCAGCCCGCCGCCGCACCGAGCGGCAGGTTCACGAAGAAGATCCACCGCCAGCCGATGGTGTCGGAGAAGACGCCGCCGAGGGTGGGCCCGACCAGGGCCGCCATCGCCCAGACGCTGGCCAGGTAGCCCTGGACGACCGCCCGCTCCTGCAGGGTGTAGATGTCGCCCAGGATCGTCATCCCGATCGGGGCGATCGCGCCGGCTCCGAGCCCCTGGACCAGCCGGAAGACGATCAGCGACGTCATCCCCCACGCGAGGCCGCAGAGCAGCGAGCCGAGCACGAAGAGGCCGACTCCGAGCAGCATCAGCGGCTTGCGTCCGTAGAGGTCGGCGAGCTTGCCGTAGAGCGGCACGGAGATCGCCTGCGCGAGCAGGTAGATCGAGAACAGCCACGGGAACGACGTGAAGCCGCCGAGGTCGGAGACCACGGACGGGACGGCGGTGGCGAGGATCGTCGAGTCGATCGCGACCAGGCCCACGCTGAGCATCACGGCCAGCAGGATCGGTCCTCGCTCGCTGCGCAGGCCGACATCGGCTCGTGCGGCACGCGGCGCGGAGGACGTCGTCACGTGACGGCAACCTACGCCCGCGCGGCGGCATTCCCCAGCGAGTCTCCTCCGCGCGGAGGACGACTCGGAGCCACCACGGCGGTAGCGTCGGAGCAACGGGGGAGGGGCGCCATGCGCTTCAGGTCACGCACCGCGGCCGCGGGCAGGGTGTACGCCGTGACCGGCACGAACACGGTCTCGTTCGCGGTGCTCGCCAGCGATCAGACGAAGGCCGGCCTGCTCGGGTTCGCCGTACGCCGCTACGACCTGGCGGCCGAGACCGACGCGTGGATGCCCGGCTTCAAGGTGTTCCGCTCCCTGGTCCCGGACCCCGACGCCGACACCCGGGTGAGCACCTACGACCAGCCGGTCCAGAGCTTCACGTGGGACGACTTCACCTGTCAGCCGAACAGCCGCTACCGCTACGTCTTCCACCCGCTCAAGGGCACGCCGTCCGACCTCGACCGCTCGGCGACGCCCCTGACGCTGTCCATCCGCACCGAGCCCTTGTACGGCGAGCGACACGACGTGTTCTTCAACCGCGGCGTCGCGAGCAGTCAGGCCTATACCAAGACGTACGGCAACACCCGGATCGCCGACCTCGACCCTGACCGGCGGAAGCAGGCGCTCGGCTGGCTCAGTCGCGACCTCGACGAGGCGCTGCTGCAGTTCGTCGACCAGACCCGGTCCGGCGACCGCCTGCTCGGCTGCTTCTACGAGTTCGCCTACGAGCCGGCCGCGATCGCGCTCAAGAACGCCGTCGACCGCGGGGTCGACGTCCGGCTGATCGTGGACGCGAAGCAGAACGGCTCGGCCACCAAGCCCGCGTTCCCGCGCGAGGAGAACCTGGCCCTCCTCGCCTCGGCCCAGATCCCGATGGACCGCGTGGTCCTGCGTGAGGCACGCACGTCCGACATCGCGCACAACAAGTTCATGGTGCACGTCCCCGCGGGCTCCGTGCCGACCCAGGTCTGGACGGGTTCGACGAACCTGACGCTCGGCGGCATCGCCGGTCAGACCAATGTCGGCCACTGGGTCCGCGACCCGGCCACCGCCCTCGCGTTCCAGAGCTACTGGGACCTGTTGTCCAGCGACCCCGGTGGCCGCGCGGGCGACACGCGGTCGCAGGTCATCGCCAAGAACGCGGCGTTCCGCTCGGCGGTCGAGCAGCTCTCGCCCGTGCCGGCGGACCTGCACGCCGTACCGGTCGGCGTCACCCCGGTGTTCAGCCCACGCAGGACCACCACCGTGCTCGACGAGTACGCCGTCCTGCTCGACTCCGCGTCACGAGAGGGCTGCATCACCTTCGCGTTCGGTGTCGGCGCGGCGTTCAAGGCGCTGCTGTCGGACAACACCACGCAGAACGCCATCGTCTTCATGCTGCTGGAGAAGCAGGACAAGCCCGATCCGAACCACCCGACCGCGTTCGTGCGGGTCAACGCCAGCAACAACGTCTACCAGGCGTGGGGCTCGTACCTGGAGAACCCGGTGTACCAGTGGGCGAGGGAGACCAACGCCGCCCTGCTCGGCCTGAACAGCCACGTCAGCTACGTGCACTCGAAGTTCATGCTGATCGACCCGCTGGGCGACGACCCGATCGTGGTCACCGGCTCGGCCAACTTCAGCGACGCCTCGACGACCGACAACGACGAGAACATGGTCGTGGTCCGCGGCGACCGCCGGACCGCCGACATCTACACCACCGAGTTCAACCGGATCTTCAACCACTACTACTTCCGCAGCGTCACCGAGGCCACCGCCGGCGAGCCGCAGTCGGTGCTCGACGCCAGCCTGTTCCTCAGCGAGGACGACAGCTGGGAGCAGAAGTACGCGCCCGGGACCCTCAAGTCCAAGCGGCTCGCGCTGTACCAGGCGATGACGGGGTTCACCCGCGCCTGACGTGCTTTCATCGGCACGGGGGACCCGGCCGGCGCGGCCGACCGGTCCACGGAGAGGACGCACGATGAGCGATGAGCAGGCGGCGCCGGAGCCGCACGGTGTCACGGTGGAGCTGCTGGCCACGGTCGATCTCGGCGCCGAGCTCCCTGGCCTGGAAGGGCGCCGGCTCCGGATGCGCAAGGTGACCATCGAGCCGGGAGGGGTCTTCGGCCCGGTCCATGATCACGTGGGCAGACCGGGGACCGTCTTCGTGCTGCAGGGAACGATCACCGACCATCGGAACGGGGTCGCCACGGAGTACGGCCCGGGCGTCGGTTGGCCCGAGGACCGCCACACGGTCCACTGGCTCGAGAACCGGGGAACGGTTCCGGCGGTGGAGATCTCGGTCGACGTCGTCACCCAGGAGCAGGCCGGCGAGGCCCGTCGGTAGTACCAGGGGAAGACCCCGCCGTGTCCCCGGATGGTTGCATGTGTTCGGTTGTCTGGGGGACCACGTGGGGACCAGAGGACTGCCACCGGGCTCGCTCAGTCGGAGGACGCTGACTGTTCACCACCGCTGCCCGCGGGGTTCGCCGCGAACCGCCGAGCAGGCTTCAGCAGTTCTGCGTCCATCACGGCTTCGTCGCCGATCGCCAGCATCGCCTCGACCGAGTTCAGGGTGTCCCAGTTCGTCTGCTCGTCCCTCTTCGCCTTGTCCAGACTCTTCTCCAGGTCGGCAGTGACTCTCGTCAGCTGGAGAGTGCCGGCTCCGGGGATCAGCGCGACGGCTGGAACCGGCCTGGCGGGACTCGTTCTGCCAGTTCGGCAGCTGGTCGCGACCTCTTGCCGACTCAATGCCGTGGACCTACCTTCGACGTGTGCTCCGCGGCGTGCTGATGCTGGGCTTGATCACACTGGGTGTGATTGCAGTGGTTTGGTGCGTTTACAACGGCCCAAGGCTCGGAGCCTGGGCAATCAGGGCGGGGCGCCTGCTCCGGATCTTGCCCCCGCCCCCGCCCACGCCGCTGGGAATGCCGATCGAGAGGTTCAGCGCCGACCTGCGCAGAATCCGCGCGCGGGCGCTGGCGCAGGCTGAGGGCATGCCCCTGGTGCAGCGCCGCGCCGTCCTGGCGGCGTACGACGACGCTCTGCTGGACGCCTGCCGGGCACTCGGTGTCCATACGGACCTGGAGGCAATGAACGACGACCTCGACCGGGAGAGTGAGCGGTTGCGCACCGAGGTCCAGCTCGAGCGCTCCGGCATCGTCTTGGGCTGAGGCCGACATCGGGCACGGATCCAAGATCGGCCGAGCAGGGTCGCCGTCCCCGCACGACCGCTCATCGGGGTGGTCTCAACACGTCCTGGCAACACTTCCTGACTCGAGGAGGTTGTGATGGCGTGTGGGTATCGGAGGCTTTCGGCGGCGGATGAGGATGAGATCTGGGCGCGGTTGCGGGCCGGTCACCCCGCCAAGCCGACCGCTCGTGCGTGGGGGTGGTCGACCTCGGGGGTGCTGGGTCACCTGGTGCGGTGTGGTGGGATGCGTCGGTCAGTAGTACCAGGGGAACGGCGACCAGTCGGGGTCGCGCTTCTCGAGGAACTGGTCGCGACCCTCCTGGGCCTCGTCGGTCATGTACGCCAGGCGGGTGGTCTCGCCGGCGAAGAGCTGCTGACCGACCAGCCCGTCGTCGATCAGGTTGAAGGAGTACTTCAGCATCCGCTGAGCGGTCGGGCTCTTGCCGTTGATCAGGCGCCCCCACTCCAGTCCGGTGGCTTCCAGGTCGACGTGCGGGACGGCCCGGTTCACCGCGCCCATGCGGACGCCGTCCTCGGCGGAGTACTCCTGGCCCAGGAAGAAGATCTCGCGCGCGAGCTTCTGGCCGACCTGCCGGGCGAGGTACGCCGAGCCGAAGCCGCCGTCGAACGAGCCGACGTCGGCGTCGGTCTGCTTGAACCGCGCATGCTCCCGGCTCGCGATCGTCAGGTCACAGACGACATGCAGTGAATGGCCGCCGCCGGCCGTCCAGCCGGGGACCAGGCAGACCACGACCTTCGGCATGAAGCGGATCAGCCGCTGGCACTCCAGGATGTGCAGGCGTCCGAGCCTGGCCCGGTCGACGGTCTCGGCGGTCTCGCCGTCCGCGTACTGATATCCCGTCCTCCCGCGGACGCGCTGGTCGCCGCCGGTGCAGAAGGCCCACGAGTCGTGCTTCGCGCTCGGCCCGTTGCCGGTGAGCAGCACGCAGCCGACGTCGCTCGACGTACGCGCATGCTCGAGGACCCGCAGCAGCTCGTCGACCGTGTGCGGGCGGAAGGCGTTGAGGACGTCGGGCCGGTCGAAGGCGACCCGGACCGTGCCGTGGGCCCTGGCCCGGTGGTAGGTCAGGTCGGTGAGGTCGTCGAAGCCCGGGACGGCGTCCCACTGGTCGGGGTCGAAGATCTCGCTGACGCCCTCGATCGCGCTCATGCGGACAACCTAGTGGTGCCGGAATGCGCGCGCGGGCGGGCCGGTTACCCCTCGGATGGCACTCCAAGGCAGCTACGTCCCCAGCTCGCAGCAGTGGGTCCGCGACCAGGTCGCGGCGTACGAGGAGTCGGGCGGCGAGCGCGCGAACACGCTGCGCGACACCGGCTACCCGATCGTGGTGATCACCTCGATCGGGGCGAAGAGCGGCCACCTGCGGAAGAACCCGGTGATGCGGGTCGAACGCGACGGCAGGTACCTCGCGATCGCGTCCGTGGGCGGCTCGCCCAAGAACCCCGAGTGGTACCACAACTTCCTCGCCCACCCCGAGGTCGAGCTGCAGGACGGCGCGGAGAGGCACACGTACGCCGCCCGCCTTCTGTCGGGCCCGGAGCGCGCCGAGTGGTGGGACTACGCGGTGGAGACCTGGGCGACGTACGCGGAGTACCAGAAGCGGACGGAGCGCGAGATCCCGGTCTTCCTGCTGGAGCGCACCGACTGACCCCTACGGCGTGCGCGCGATCGACGCGGCCAGTCCCACCAGATGACCCAGCCGGGCGAGCTCGGAGTCCAGGAACTCCGGCCCGCCGCGTCGCCCGATGACCACCACGCGAGCATGTCCAACCGGGGCGATCGCGACGAGGTCGTCGCCCACCGTCTGCCGGGCGAGACCGGAGTCGGGCTCGAGCTCGATCGAGGTCGGCGCCCCCTCGCTGGCGCACTCGATCTCGACGCCCCGCTCGGTGACCGCGACCCGGGCCGCCCACTCGCACCGGAACGCGACCGGCAGCGCCTCGACCACCCGGTCGAGGGCGATCCCCGGGTCCGCCGTCAGGCTCTCGACCACCTCGAGATCCGGGAACAGGTTGCCGCCGGCGAGGTAGCGGCTGATCCACAGCACCCTCACCCCGTCGACCGCGTTGCACGCCGACACCACCGAGTCGGGCATCACCCCCTCGACCATGTCGAGGAGCACGTCGTCGACGTCGGTGCCGTCCCCACGCTTCTCGACGATCTCGATCGACTCGATGTCGCCGCCCGCGGCGCCGATCGCGGTCGCGAGACGGCCCAGCGACCCGGGCACGTTCGGCAGCTCGACCCTCAGCAGCAGCATGCCTCGACCCTAACCAGGGCGGATGACGGTCAGGTTTCGTTGACCGGGTCGTGGGCCAACCGCGCGGCCAGGCCGCTCGCCCGCTGTGCTTCTCGCTGCACCGCGAGGCGTACGGCGTCGGGGGTGGCCACCACGGTCACCTTCGCCTCGGCGCGGGTCAGTGCCGTGTAGAGCAGCTCGCGGGTCAGCAGCCGCGAGTCGTCCGGCGGGAGCAGCACCGTCACCTCGGAGGCTTGGCTGCCCTGGCTCTTGTGCACGGTCATCGCGTGCATGGTCTCGACGTCGGTGAGCCGCGAGGTCGCCAGGTCGCGATGGCCACCGGGTACGGCGATCGCGGCCCGGAGGCCGTCGTCCGTGGCGACGACGACCCCGGTGTCGCCGTTGAACAGCTCCAGCCCGTAGTCGTTGCTGGTGAGCAGGAGCGGCCGCCCGGCGTACCACTCCCGACCCCAGCCGCCCCCGATCGGCAGCCCGGTGTGCTCCGACAGGGACCGCTCGACGAGTCGGTTCCAGTGGCCGACGCCCCAGGGCCCGTCGCGGTGGGCGCACAGCAGGCGATGCCGGTCGAGGATCGCGACCGCCTCCGTCGCGTCCCCGGATGCCGCAGCCTCGTGGAGCCGCACGGCCTGCCGCACGAGGCGATCGCGGAGCCGGGCGAGGACGTCGGGGTCCGACGCGTCGAGCAGCTCGACGTGGTCGCCGCCGGCCACCAGGAGGTCGAGCGCGTCGTCCTCGTTCCCGTCGCGCACGGCCCGGGCGAGGTCACCGATCTCGGGGCCGAAGCGGTGGGAGGTCGTCAATGCCGCCACGACGCGTGGATCACGGCGCGTCAGCCCCGCCACCAGGTCGGCCAGCACCGCCCCGGCCTCGACGGAGGCCAGCTGGTCCGGGTCGCCGACGAACACCAGCCGGCAGTCCGACCGCACCGACTCGACCAGGCGGGCCATCATGGTCAGCGACACCATCGAGGTCTCGTCCACCACGATCACGTCGTGGGGCAGGCGGTTGCGCCGGTCGTGCCGGAACCGGTTGCGGCTGCCGCGCCTCCACCCCAGCAGCCGGTGCAGCGTCTGCGCGACCGGTTGTCCGACCGCGTCGCGGTGGTCGGCGAACGGCGCGCCCGCCAGCGCCGTGCGCACCGCCTCCTGCAGCCGCGCGGACGCCTTGCCCGTCGGTGCCGTGAGCGCGATCCGCAGCGGCCGCTCGGACTGGTCGGCCAGCATCGCCAGCAGCCCGGCGACCGCGGTCGTCTTGCCGGTGCCCGGCCCACCCGTCAGGACGGTGGTCCACTGCCGGGCCGCCGACAGCGCGGCCGCCCGCTGCTCGTCGTACCGCTGGTCGAACAGGATGCGCGCCACGGACTCGAGCCGTGCCTCGTCGATCGCCGGCGCCGGGAGGGACAACCGCGAGACCAGGTCGTCGCGCACCTGGCACTCCTCGCGCCAGTAGCGATCGAGGTACAGCACACCGTCCTCGACCCGCACCACTCCGGCCCGGGCGACCCGGCTCCCTGCCACCCGGGCGGCCCAGCCGTCACCCGGCCAGGCCAGGCCGTGGGGCAACGGCTCGGCGGCCAGCCCGGGCAGCTCCAGACAGACCGAGCCGTGTCGCAGTGACCGCACCGCCAGGGCCACCGCCAGCGCGACGTCGTCGTCGGGCTCCGCGGCCAGGGCCTGGATGCGACGGGCGGCATGGACGTCCGCTGCCTCGACCACACCCGAGGCGTTGAAGCGACCGAGCACGCCGGACATCCCGAGCGCGAAGCGGCGGTCGCGTGGGTCGTCGGTCTCGAACGGCTCGATCACCGGGTCCCCTCGAGCAGGTCGCTGAGGTCGGTCACCAGGGCCGCGGGCGGAGACCAGTCGAAGACGCCGGCGACGTGGCCGTCGACGACCGGCGTCTCGGGACCGCACATGCCGCGCAGGAAGAGGTAGAGGACTCCGCCCAGGTGGACCGACGGGTCGTACGTCGGGAGGCGCCACCGCAGGTACCGGTGCAGGACGACGGAGTACAGCAGGGCCTGGAGCGGGTAGTGACCGTGCCGCATCGCGTCGGCCATCTCGGCGCGGCCGTAGTCCGCCGACGTCACCGGCGTCCCGGGCTCACCGAGCAGGTTGGTCTTGTAGTCGACGACGACGTACCGATGACCGTCGGCGTCGTCGGGCACGCGCAGCACCACGTCGATCGACCCGGACAGGTAGCCCCGCAGGGCCTGCTCGCCGAGCTGGCCGACCAGCTGCTCGGCGTACGGCGCGAGCGGGTCGTCGGCGGGCAGGTGACGGCGGAGCAGCCCCGCCACGTCGCCGAGTCGCACGCCCGCGCGAGCTCGGGCGGGACGGTCGCCCCCGGTCAGCGGGAACTCGAAGTCGAGCTCGCAGAGCCGGTCGCGGATGGGGATGTCGACCAGCCGGAGCCCGGACGCGAGCGGGCCGAGCGACGTGTGCTGCGAGGGCACCAGGCCGTCGGCGATCTCCTCGGCGTCGACCCCGACCGGCCACCAGGACAGCTGCTCGCGGGTGCGGGCAACCAGCTCCGCGCGCAGATCGGGTGCCTCGGGGTCGGCCAGCTCGAGCACGCCGTGCACGAGACTGCCGAAGGCCGCCCCGGAGGGGAGGTCGGCCATCGGGCTCGAGCGAGGACGCCGGGATCCGACGGAGTCGGAGCGCGGCGGCCGGAGCGAGACCGAAGCGAGCTCGCTCGCGAGGTGGCCTGACATCAGCTCCGAACGCTGGGACCGGCCGGAGTCGGAGCGCGGCGGCCGGAGCGAGACCGAAGCGAGCTCGCTCGCGGGGTGGCCTGACATCGGCGAATCGAGCTCGCTCGCGAGCCGGCCTGACATCAGCTCGTCGTCCGTCGTCCCCACCTCCGGCTCGGAGCTCACCCCCACGGGCTGCTCCTGGACCCGGATCAGCCCGGAGTACGACGTGCGTCGCCACTCGGTGTCGACCTCGCGGTCGAACACCCGGGCGGCCAGCTCGCCCGCCGGGCCGCCGGGGGTCGCGGGCGCGGCGTCCGACACCGTCGACACCTCGGGTGAGGGGCCACCGAGCTCGTGGAGCAGGCCGAGGATGCGAGCGACGTACTCGTCGTCCTTGACCGGCTGACCGTCGGGCACCTCGGGCTGACCCGGCTGGCGCCCGAACAGGAGCCGGTGCAGCCCGCCGTCGGCGGTGTTCCGGGTCGGCGCCCACCAGGTGACGACCTGCGACTGCGCGCGGGTCAGCGCGACGTACAGGTCGCGCAGCTCCTCGCCGGCCTCCTCGGCCAGGTGTGCCCTCTCGTGGGCCGGCCACTCCGGGCCGCCACCGGAGACGTCGACCATGCGCCTGCCGCGCTCGTCGTGATAGCGGGCCACGTCGACCGACCGGACGAACCTCATGGACGCGAAGGGCAGGTGCACCACGGGGTACTGCAGGCCCTTGCTCTGGTGCACGGTGGTGATCTGGACGGCCGCGGCGTCGCTGTCGAGGCGCCGGACGCGTTCGGACGCGACGTTCTCGCGCTCGGACCTCAGCCACTCCAGGAGTCCGGTCAGCCCCAACGACTCCCGGCGGGCGGTCTCGTGCAGGGTCTGGGCGAGGTGCCGCAGGTCGGTCAGGAGCCGCTCGCCGCCGACGGTGCCGAGCACCCGGGCGGTCAGCCCGCGCTCCTCGGTCGCCTCGAACAGCGCGGCGACGCCGCGGCCGCGAAGCAGGAGTGCCCAGCCGCGCAGCCGGTCGGCGAGCCGGTCGGTGAGCTCGTCTCCCCCGGCATCGAGCTCCGAGAGGGTGCGGCCGAGGAACGGCGTGAGCGCGGCGGCGCGGACCCTTCCCGAGCGATGGGGCTGCTCGAGCGCCTCGAGCAGCGCCAACCACTGGTCTCCGGCCGGCGAGGTGAGCAGCTTGGTGCCCCCGCCGACGACGGCCGGGATGCCGCGGGCGGCCAGCGCGGCTCGCACCAGCTCGGCGTGGGACCACTCCCCGACCAGGACCGCGACGTGTCGCGCGGCGATCGGCTCGCCGTCCCACGTCGCGTCGGAGGCGAGCAGCGTGGCGATGTCACCGGCGCAGTCGGCCGCGATGTGCCGGCGCGCGTCGTCCGCCCGGACCAGGCCGCGGGCCAGCCTGAAGCCGCGGCGCTCCACCTGACGCACCCGGAACGGCGCGGGAGAGGGCGCCCCCTTCAGCCGCGTCCCGGCGTGGGAGGCGGTGACCTCGCGGACCACGATCCCCGGGTCGCCGAGGGCCGCGCCGCGCAGGACGACCTGGAGGCGTTGGACGAGGTCGGCGTCGCTGCGGCGGTTGGTGTCGAGGGTGGCCCTGGTGGTCGCCGTGCTCGCGGCGGCGAGATAGGTGACGACGTCACCGCCGCGGAACGCGTAGATCGCCTGCTTCGGGTCACCGATCAGCACCATCGTGGCGTGACCGGAGAAGGCCCGGTCGAGCACCTCCCACTGCTTGGGGTCGGTGTCCTGGAACTCGTCGACCAGCACGATCCTCCAGCGTTGCCGCATCCGCTCCCGGGCCGGTGCGTCATCGTCGGAGAGCGCGTCGGCGAGTCGGCCGAGGAGGTCGTCGTACGACAGGATCCCGAGGCGGCGCTTGCGCCGGTCGACCTCGACGCGCACCTCGTGGGCGAACGCGACCCGCGCGCCCGCCTCGGACCGGCGGTCGATCACCGGGGCCAGCTCCGCATGGGCATCGCCGACGACGGTGCGCGCGACGCCGAGCGCGGCGTCCCGACCGAAGGGCGGGTCGGTGGTCTCCTTCCCGAAGCGCCTGAGGTACACGTCGTCGACCACCTCGACCACGAGGTCGTCCAGCGACTCGACCAGGGCCGCTCCGGTGTCGCTGTCGCCGGCGACCCCGAGCGAGCGCAGCACGGTCTGGCAGAACTGGTGCGTGGTCGCGATGGTCGCGGAGTCGAACGACGCGAGCGCGTCGCGCAGCCGCTCGTGGCGGAGCCCGACGTCGCGGTCCAATAGCGCGGCGATCACCGGATGGCTCCGATCGGCGGTGGCGGGGTCGGCGAGCGCCCGCTCGGCCCGCACGAGCTGGTCGCGCACCCGCTCGCGGAGCTCCTGGCTGGCGGCCCGGCCGAACGTGATCACGAGGAGCTGGTCGAGCGGCACCCCCTCCTCCGCGACGTAGCGGGTGACGAGGGCGGCCACGGTGAAGGTCTTGCCGGTGCCCGCGCTGGCCTCGAGCAGTGTGGTGCCGGTGGGGAGCGGCCCGGCGAGGTCGAAGGACTCCGAGCGCGACGTCATCGCGGTCACCAGCTGCCCTGCTCGGCCTCGATCAGAGGGCTCCAGACGCGCATCGACAGCGCACCGAACCGGCCGGTCTCGCCCGGGAACTGCTCACCCGGCGACGGCGCCTCGGCGACCTCGGGCGGGTCGTCGAGGCGGCCCCAGATCTTCAGGACGGCGGGATCGGACTGCTCGCCCGGGAACCTCCCGTCGCGCCAGTCGTAGCCCGCCTTGACCAGCGCGTCGGGTACGTCGGCACGGCTGCGGCGTGCGCGTGCATAGCCGAGAGACGCCTTGAGCGGCAGGGGCAGGGGTGTCCGGCGCCCCCGGTCGCGCAGGGCGACCAGATCGCGCAGCACGTCGAGCGCGGTGTGGTCGAGCGGCCCGAGCTGCGAGGTCGCGACCGCGTCGCGGGACCGGCTGTGGGGGCGGCCGAGCGTGTGGGCGGTCCAGTTCCGGTCGCCATCGGCCGCCGCTAGCGCCAAGAGGTGCACCCAGGAGGCGATCCGGTGCTTGGCACCGAGCCGGGAGTAGGTCACCGGCACGAGCCGGTCGCCGTACACCTCGGGGACGGTACCGACGAGCCGGCGGCCGCCACCGAGGTCGACGGCGACGTCGACCGCTCGAAGTGCCGACGTCCTGAGCTCCGCGGCCGCCTCCCGCAGTGGAGCTGTGCGCTCGAGGATCCGGCCGAGCATCCGCCAGCCGAGCTGGCCGGGCGGCAGCTCCCCTCGGCGCCACTCGCGCTGCTTCACCACCGCCGGGTCGAGTCCGGCGAGCAGGTCGGTGAGCACGCGGTCGCCGACCGCCCACTGGACGAGGTTGTCGATCTCCACCGGTAGGGCGTCGTCGGGCTGGTCCTCGTCGGCGGGCAGGGCGACGTCGACGCCGTCGCGACCCAGGAACCCCCTGACCGGGTCTGTCCAGAAGCGCACGAGGTCCGCCAGGGACACGTCCTCGGCACCCGCCGGGCCGAGCGGTGCGTCGAGGAACGGGATCGGTGGGGTGCGCGGCCCCGACGCCGCGCGCGCACCGGCCGCGGCCGACTGGTCGAAGGAGAACGTGGTGCCCGCGATGAGACCACCGGGCGAGACGTTCTTCTGGTCGAAGGGCTGCAACGGATGGCGCACGGTGACCGCCTCGGAGACCGAGCGCTCGCCGCCGGTCGACGCCGTCGCGTCGAGGGCGTCCAGCAGCTCTCCCAGCGGTACTGCGGGAGGTCGCGGTTGCCCGGAGAACTCGTTGGCGCCGGTGTAGGTCATCACCAGCGTCTGGGTGGCCGCGAGGATCGCGTCGAGCAGGAGCTGACGGTCCTCGCTGCGGGCGTCGCGCTCGCCCGTCATCGGGTTGCGGGCCAGCACGTCGTCGCCGTCGACCGAGCCCTGCCGCGGGAACACCCCGTCGTCGAGCCCGAGCAGGCACACGACCCGGTGCGGCACCGACCGCATCGGCACCATGGTGCAGACCGTGAGCGTGCCGGTTCGGAAGTTCGCGCGCGTCGGGCGGCCGGCCAGGCGGTCCGAGAGCAGCGCGCGCACGTCGGGCAGCCGCAGGTCGACCGCGCCGAGCCCGGCGGACGCGCGCCTCACCCGGCCGAGCTCACGCTGCACCTGGCCGGGCTGCCACCCGTCGAGGGCCGACACCGCGGTCAGGGACGCCACGCCGTCGTCGAGCGCCTCCAGCCAGTGGTCGAGCGGATGGGTCCCGGTGAGGCGGTCGGTCGCGGACCGCAACCGGTCGACGTACTCGGTGAGACGGCCGACGAGGTCCACCTGCGCGCTGCCCACGTCGTCGAGCGGCAGCGCGCGGTCGAGCCAGGCGGACGAGTCGTCGGAGAGCGCGACGCCGGTGAGCAGCCGGTCGAGGCCGAACTCCCATGTGTTCGCGACGTACGACGACAGGCCGAAGTCGGCGCGGTGCTCGGCGTCGAAGGCCCAGCGCACGCCGGACTCGCGCGCCCAGACGTCGAGCTGCTCGAGGTCGTCGTCGCTGAAGCCGAAGCGCCGACGGACCGGCTCCGCCCGGGCCAGGTCGAGCACCTGCGTCGCCGGCGCGCGCCCGCCCGCGACGTCGAGGAGTGCGCGGGCCACGGCGAGCAACGGGTTGGTCTGCACCGGCGACCGGTCGGCGAGGCGGACCCGTAGCCGGTGTGCGGGATGCCCGGTGTCGCCCACCACGTCGCCCAACCCGAACCCGGCCTCGATCAGGGGAGCGTAGGTGTCGATGTCGGGGCACATCACGAGCACGTCGCGCGGCTCGAGCGACGGGTCGTCGGCGAGCAGCCCGAGCAGTACCTCGCGCAGCACGTCGACCTGCCGGGCGACACCGTGACACGCGTGCACCTGCACCGAGCGGTCACGCGGATCGAGGGTGCGACCGGACGGCCGCGGCTCGTCGGCGGCGAGATCGGCCTGCAGCCAGCCGAGCAGGGTGTCCGTGGTCGGAGGAGACGGTTCCTCGGTGTCGCCGGCGGGCTCGGCGGCCGCGAGCGCCCGCTGGAGCTCCCGGGTGTCTCGCCCCAGGCTCGACAGCAACGGATGACGCACGACCTGGTGACTGTCGTCGGCCTCTCTCTCGACGGCCCCCCGGCGCCCGGCGAGGAGCGCCCACAGCGCGGGCGACGGGTGCGGCAGCCAGACATGTACGTCGCGCCCCTCGGCCAGTGCCGCCAGCAGGTCGACCTCGGTCAGGGAGAGCCGGGTGTGCCCGAACAGCGACAGCCGCGTCGGCAGGGCGAACGCCTCGGGATCTTCGCGCAGCACCTCGACCGTGTGCCGGTGACGTTCGATCGGCGAGGGTGCCGCGACGCGCTCGACCAGGCGACGCCACAGCTCGGGCTGCCAGGCGAGATCCCTCGCCAGCGCCCGACCGGTGCCGTCGGTGTCGCGCCCCGCGGACCAGTCGGCGACCAGCGACTGTCGTTGCCCGGCGTACGACGCGAACAGTCCGGCGAGCCGCCGGGCGACCGAGAAGCGACGCCCCAGCCGGAGGTCGGCCTCCTCCCCGGTCAGGCCGTGCCCGAGGTGCCGGGCGAGGGTCGCCGCCCACGGCTCGTCGAGGCAGCTGTCGAGCACGTCGAGGAGTGGCCACGCGAGCGCCTCGGGCGCCCACGGGTCGTCGTCCCGGGTGCCGGTGATCTCGGCGACGAGCGAGCCGGGTGACCGGAACTCCACCGCCGCGCACACGCCGTCTCCGGACGGCCCGGCCCCGAGCACGTGGGAGAGCCGCTGGCTCAGCCACCGCTCCATCCCGCGCGCCGGGACGACGACCAGCTCGCTCGCGAACGGGTCCGGCAACGGCGTCGCGAGCAACCGCCCGAGTCCGTCGGCCAGCGCATCGGCGCGGACCGCCCGGTGCAGGTGGAGGGTCACGGCATGACCCTAGGCCGCCTCTCGGACAGCCCCTTCAGACGCCACGGCCCTCGCGCGGGAGAAGCGAGGGCCGTGGCAAGCCTGTGGTGGCTCGTCGCCGCTAGTACCAGCGCCGACGCGCGCCACCGACCGGCACGAAGTTCAGGACCAGCCCGACCACGATCAGGACCAAGCCGATGATCCACAGGATCGAGATCGAAGCGATCAGACCGATGATGAGCAGGATCAACCCGAGGATGACCATGGCAGACCTCCACCTCCGTCTCAGAAAGAGTCGGTTGGGACCATGCCCGTCGGTGGGAGCACGCGATACACCCTTACAGGTGAGCACGAGGGGTGGCGTCCACCCCATACGCTTCGGCCGTGGCCATCCGACTCGCGATCGTCAACGACTACGAGGTCGTCGTGCACGGCCTCGTCTCGATGTTGCGCTCCTACAGCGACCGGATCGAGGTGGTCGAAGCCGACGTCAACGCCCATCCGGTGTCGGCCGTGGACATCGCGCTCTTCGACACCTTCGCCCAGAGCTTCCGCGACCGCGAGCGCATCGCGCGGCTCGTGCAGGACCCCCGTATCAGCAAGGTCGTGGTCTACACCTGGAGCGCCGACGACCCGTCGCTGAACCAGAGCCGCGTGCCGGGCATCTCGGCGTACGTCAGCAAGCGGCTCGCAGCCGCCGATCTCGTGGACACCCTGGAACGCATCCACGCGGGCGATCCGGTCCGCGTGCACGACCGCGGCCACGGGCCGCTGGTCGGCGGCGACTGGCCGGGGCGGGAGGAGGGCCTGACCGCCCGCGAGTCCGAGGTGCTGTCGCTGATCACGCAGGGCTACTCCAACAACGACATCGTCGAGACCACGATGCTGTCGATCAACTCGATCAAGTCCTACATCCGCTCCGCCTATCGCAAGATCGGCGTCACGTCGCGCTCCCGGGCGATCCTGTGGGGCATCGACCACGGGTTCCAGCCCGACCGGGCTCGGCTGAGCGGCGACCAGCTGACGCCCGGCGAGCGCTGACGTACCGAGGAGGTGCACCATGGCACCGCCGCCGACGGACGACGACCGCGACGAGTCGGAGGACGAGCGCCTCGACCGGAACTGGGACGAGCTCCTGCAGGAGCTGCGGATCACCCAGACCGGACTGCAGCTGCTGTCCGGTTTCCTGCTCACGCTGCCGTTCACCCAGGTCTTCGGCGACCTCGACGGGGGCCAGCAGGCGCTCTACCTCGGCCTGGTCGTGGTCGCCGGAGTCGCCGTCGGGCTGAACATGACGCCCGTGATGCTGCACCGCCGGGTGTTTCGCGAGCATGCCAAGGACCGCGTCGTGACGGTCGGGCACGTCGTCGCCCAGGTCGTGATCGCCGCCATCGCCGTGCTCGTGGTCGGGATGGCGACCCTGATCTTCTCGGTCGTCCTCAGCTGGGCCGCGGGCATCGCCGTGGCGGTGTTCCTCGCGATCGTGCTGGGCGCGCTCCTCGGCGTCGTACCGTGGCGCCTCGATCCGCGGCGGTGACCTAGCCGGCGACGCTGGTCCGGGTCGCCGTACCGGGCTCGCGGTCGCGCTCGTCGGCCCGTGGCTCGCGCGGTGGGAGCAGCATCCGAGCGCACAGCAGCGCCCACAGTCCGGCGTAGACGAACGCGGTCAGCACGTCGCTGACGTGGTGAGCGCCGATGTACAGGCGGGAGACCATCGTGTAGGCGGGCACGACCAGCAGCACCACGAGCACGGCCTTCGCCACGCGGGTGTAGGCCCACAGCAGGGCGGCGAGCGTGGCCGCGATGGCGGTCGCCGTCCCGGTGTGACCGGACGGGTAGCTGGCGTCGGCGACCAGTCCCGACTGGAGGATGTGCACCGGCGGCCGCGGCCGCGGGTCGAGTGACGTACCGGCGAGGTAGAACAGGCCCATCCCGGCGTCGAGCACGCCGACGAACACCAGTGGCCACCAGGTCCGTCTCCAGACGGCGAAGACGATGCCGAGCGCCGCCAGCAGGACCAGGCCGGTGACCGTCTCACCGACGAGCGTCCCGGCGTCGGCGACATGGGTCAGGTCGCCTGTGCGCTGGTCGACGAACCAGCGGTTGACCGGATTCTCGTCCCGCATCGTGTCCTCGAGCGGATGGGTGATCACCCAGCCGAGGGCGACGACCGCGGCGCAGAGCACCGCGAAGCCGAGCACCAGCACGGCGATCGTCCGGCCGAGCGGTCGCCCGGTGGGCGGGTCGAACCTGCTGGGGGCGGACATGCGCCGGATTCTGCGCGGGCCCACTCGCCGTGGCTTCACCGCAAGGGGTGACCCCGGCCCGCGCGGCGTACCGTGGGAAATCGCCAGGCGCGGACCATCGACCGGGGCGGTGTCAGGTTCTAGACTCGCTGCCAGACGGTGCGTATTACGGAATGAGACGCATGATGCGCAACAAGGCGAGGACCTCGGAGACGACGGTCCGATTGCTCGAGAACACCCGGTACGAGGTGCTGCCGACGGCGTCGATCGAGGAGAAGCTGCTCGAGCACGTGCCCGTGGAGCGGACCATCACCGTGACCGCCTCGCCGAGCAAGGGCCTGGAGCCGACCCTGGACCTGGCCGAGCGTCTCACCGGCCACGGATACGTCGCGGTCCCGCACCTGGCCGCCCGGATGGTGCGCGATCGGGCCGAGCTGATCGAGATCTCCGAGCGGCTGACCGGCAAGGGCATCACCCGGGTCTTCGTGCCGGGCGGCGACGCCGACCCGCCGGGCGCGTACCCCGACGCGCTCAGCATGCTCGAGGACCTCGCCGAGATCGGCCACCCGTTCACCCAGGTCGGGATCACCGGCTACCCCGAGTCGCACCCGACCATCCACGACGACCTCACCATCCAGTCCATGTGGGACAAGCGTCGCTACGCGACCCACGTGGTCAGCAACCTGACCTTCGACCCGTCGATGCTCGTCGGGTGGGTACGCCGGATGCGCGCCCGCGGCATCACCTTGCCGATCCTGCTCGGGGTACCGGGGCCGGTCGACCGGGCCAAGCTGATCTCCATGGCCGGCAAGATCGGGGTCGGGGAGTCGACCCGCTTCCTGGTCAAGCACAAGGGGACGTTCGCCCGGCTGGCCGCCCCCGGCGGCTTCACCGGCGAGAAGTTCCTGCAGAGGTGCGCAGCCGACCTGGCCCCTCCGGAGCTCGGCGTCGAGGGCGTGCACGTCTTCACGTTCAACCAGGTCGCCGAGACCGAGACGTGGCGGCGCGAGCTCCTCGAGCAGCTGACCACCCGACGCTGAACGCCTGCTGCGTCCTCCCCGCCCCGCCTCAGCTCCCCGCGGCGGCTCATCCGCGGGAGTTGACATATGTCGATATCGGAATATCTTTGGGTGATGGCCCGCGCTGCGACGACGTCGGATGTCTTCAACGCTGTTGCCGACGTCCACCGCCGCGAGATCCTGGACGTGCTGATCGAGGGCGAGAAGGCGGTCGGGGCGATTGTCGGCGACCTGTCGATGTCTCAGCCTCAGGTCTCCAAGCATCTCCGGGTGCTCAGTGAGGTGGGACTCGTCCGGTGCCGCGCGGAGGGTCGCCTCCGGCTGTACCGCCTGACCCCGGAGCATCTTCGACCCGTGCACGACTGGGTGGCCAAGCACGAGCGGGCGATGAACGACCGACTGGATCGGATGGACGACTACCTCCAAGAGCTCCAACGACAGGGAGACCGCAATGACACCTAGTCGGCACGGGTCGGCAGTGATCGAGTTCCCGAACGAGCTCGAGGTGCTCATCACGCGTCGGTTCGACGCTCCGATCGCTCTGGTGTTCGAGGTGTTGACCAAGCCCGAGCACGTGAGGAGGTGGGGCGCTACCCACCCGGACCGGATGCTGGAGTGCTCGATCGATCTGCGCGTCGGAGGGGGGTATCACTCCTCCTTCGTGACGGAGGACGGAACCGTGTGCTCGTTCAGCGGGACCTACCTGGAGGTCGAGCCGCCGATCCGGACCATGGCGACGTGGCGGTTCGAGGGCACCCCACCCGTGGAGGCGGTCGAGACCATGGAGCTGCACGAGATCGACGCCGTGACGACTCTGTCGTGGAGGCTGGCGTTCCGCGACCGGACCGGCCGTGCCCGGATGACCAGCTTCGACGGCCAGCAGGACAGCCTCGACGAGATGGGAGAGATCCTCAGGTCCCTCCTCGACCGGCAGGAGACGGCCTCCGAGTAGGTGCGGTTCCAGGCCAGGTGGAGCCGAGGACGGACGCACACCCATGCCTCGGCGGTCTGCGGCTGGCGATGGCGTGGACACTGGGTGCGTGGTCGAGGTGGATCCCGCGCGATTCGAGGTGATGGTGAGCGAGGCCCCCGACGGCATACCCGTGGAGCTGGGCGAGCTCATGAGCAACGTGGCCGTCACCGTGCAGCACGAGCGGGGCCCGGCCGGCCTGTTGGGCCTCTACCAGGGAGTGCCGCTGACCCGTCGCTCGTCGTTCTACGCGGGCGCCCTGCCCGACCGGATCACGATCTACCGGCGTGCCATCTGCGCGGTCTGCGACAGCGAGGCCGAGGTCGTCGACCAGGTACGGCGCACCGTCATCCACGAGGTGGGTCACCACTTCGGGATCGGCGACGCGCGGCTGCGTGAGCTCGGCTGGTGACTCAGCACTCGATGACGTTGACGGCCAGCCCGCCGCGGGCTGTCTCCTTGTACTTGGTGCTCATGTCGCGGCCGGTGTCGCGCATGGTCTTGATCGCCTTGTCGAGGCTGACCTTGTGGCTGCCGTCGCCGTTGATGGCGAGACGGGCGGCGTTGATCGCCTTCACGGAGGCGATGGCGTTCCGCTCGATGCAGGGGATCTGCACCAGGCCCCCGACGGGGTCGCAGGTCAGCCCGAGGTTGTGCTCGATGCCGACCTCCGCGGCGTTCTCCACCTGGGCCGGGCTGCCGCCGAGCACCTCGGCGAGACCGCCGGCGGCCATCGAGCACGCCGATCCGACCTCGCCCTGGCACCCCACCTCGGCACCGGAGATGGAGGCGTTGGTCTTGAACAGGATGCCGATGGCGGCCGCCGTGAGCAGGTAGCGCACGATGCCGTCGTCGTCGGCGCCGGGCACGAACTTCACGTAGTAGTGGAGGACGGCGGGGATGATCCCCGCGGCGCCGTTCGTCGGCGCGGTGACGATCCGGCCGCCGGAGGCGTTCTCCTCGTTCACCGACAGCGCGTAGAGGTTGACCCAGTCCATGACGTGGAGCGGGTCGGCGTACCCCTGGGCCGAGAGATCGCGGTAGAGGGCCGGTGCACGACGAGGGACGCGGAGCCCGCCCGGCAGCACGCCCTCGCGGTGGTACCCGCTCTGCACGCACTCGGCCATCACCGACCAGAGGTGCAGCATCCCCTCGCGGATCTCGGCCTCGGTGCGCCAGGCCGCCTCGTTGGCGAGCATCACCTGGCTGACCGACAGCCCCTCGCTCTCGCAGATCGCGAGCAGCCCGGCCCCGGTGGTGAACGGGTAGCGGAGCGGAGTCTCGTCCACCACGACCCGGTCGGCACCCGTCGCCGCCTCGTCGACGACGAACCCGCCACCCACGGAGTAGTAGGTGCGGAAGCTGATCTCGGCGTCGTCGGCGTCGTACGCCGCGAAGGTCATCCCGTTGGGGTGCGCCGGGAGGCTGCGGCGCCGGTGCATCACGAGGTCGTTGTCGACGTCGAAGGGCACCGTCGTCGTGCCGGCCAGCAGCAGGGACCCGGAGGCGCGGATCTCGTCGAGGCGACCCTCGGCCCGGTCGGTGTCGGTCGTGGCGGGGTCCTCGCCCTCCAGCCCGAGGACGACGGCCTTCGGCGAGCCGTGGCCGTGCCCGGTGGCACCGAGCGAGCCGAACAGCTCGGCGCGGAGTCGGCGTACCTCACCGAGGTGCCCGGACTCGGCCAGACCGTCGGCGAACCGCTTGGCCGCCCGCATCGGCCCGACCGTGTGCGAGGACGACGGCCCGATGCCGACCGAGTACAGGTCGAACGCGGAGAGAGCCATCAGCGGGGTCCTTTCGATACCTTGCGCGCGTGGGAGTCGCGCCGAAGGTGGTCGTCGTCGACCACCACGACTCCTACACCTGGAACCTCGTGCACCTGGTCGCGGGCGTCACGGGGGCGCTGCCCGATGTGGTCCAGCACGACGCCACGACCGCTGCGCACGTGCTCGCGTTCGACCACGTCGTGCTCTCGCCGGGGCCCGGTCATCCCGCCGACCCGGCCGACTTCTCGGTCGGTCGCGAGGTGCTGCTGGCCGGCACCGTGCCGGTGCTCGGGGTATGCCTGGGCATGCAGGGCCTGGTCACGACGTACGGCGGACGGGTCGAGCGGGTGGAGCCCGCACACGGCGAGGTCGCGGAGATCAGCCACGACCGAGCCGGGCTCTTCGCCGGCATCCCGTCGCCGTGCTCCGCGGTCCGCTACCACTCGCTGGCCGCCACCCTCGTGCCCGACGACCTGCTCGTCACCGCGACCTGCCCCGGTCCGGGCGGCGCCGAGGGCGAGGTGGTGATGGGCGTGCGTCACCGGAGCCTCCCCTTGCAGGGCGTGCAGTTCCACCCGGAGTCGGTGCTCAGTGAGCACGGCATCCGGCTGGTCGCGAACTTCCTGGGGATGGCCCGATGAGCGACCCGGTCACCCGCTTCGTCGAGATGGCGGCGACCCGTGACCGCTGCTTCTGGCTGGACGGCGGCGGCGCGCGGCCGTGGTCGGGCCGGCGCTCGCTCCTCGGCTGGCTCGAGGAGGACGACGTCTCGATCACGTACGACGCTGGTCGCGGCGAAGTCACCAGACACGCGTCCGGTCGTTCCGAGGTGATCGGGGACGACGTCTTCGCGGCGCTCGAGGAGCACCTCGCGACCGATCCGCCCGATGTGCACTGGGTCGGCTACTTCGGCTACGCGAGCCGACCCGATCTGCCGGCGCTCGTCCGGCCCGACGCCTCGATGCCCGACGCGGTGTGGATGAGGACCCGGTACGTCACCGTCTTCCATCACCCCGAGGACCTGGTGGAGACCGAGGCCGTCCCGGTCGGACGCCTGCCCGACGTCGCCGTCCCCGACGAGTACGCCGCGGCGTTCGCCGAGGTGCAGGAGCAGCTGCGGGCCGGCAACAGCTACGAGGTCAACCTCACCCACCGGCTCACCATCGAGAGCGACCTCGATCCGGTGACGGCGTACCTCCGTCTCCGGGCGCTCAACCCCGCGCCGTACGCCGGCTTCCTGCGGCACCACGGCCGGTGCCTGCTCAGCTCCTCGCCCGAGCGGTACGCCACGATCGATCGCGCCCGCACCGTGGAGACCAAGCCGATCAAGGGCACCACGCCGCGCGGCACGACCCCGGAGGAGGACGAGCGGCTGCGGCGACGGCTCGCCACGGACCCCAAGTTCCGTGCGGAGAACCTGATGATCGTCGACCTCCTCCGCAACGACATCGGGATGGTCGCCGAGCCCGGCACGGTCGAGGTGCCGGTGCTGATGGAGGTGGAGTCCTACCCGTCGGTCCACCAGCTGGTCTCGACCGTGCGCGGTCGCCTGCGCGAGGACGTCACGACGGTCGGCGCGCTGCGGGCGCTCTTCCCGGCCGGCTCGATGACCGGGGCCCCCAAGCTGCGCACGATGGAGGTGATCCAGGACGTCGAGGCGACCGCCCGGGGTGCGTACGCCGGCGCGTTCGGCTGGATCTCCGGGGACGGCCTGGCCGATCTCGGCGTGGTCATCCGAACCCTCGTCACCGCCGGCGACGGCACCTGGGAGCTGGGCACCGGCGGCGGGATCACGGTCCGCTCCGACGCCGACGAGGAGTACGCCGAGTCGCGCTGGAAGGCGGAGCGGCTGCTGCGGGTGTTCGACTGACGTCATCGCGTGCTCACGGGGCCGGCGTCAAGACGCTCTCGAGCAGTTCGGCCAGGGCTCGGTCGAGCCCACCCGTGCCGGTGGGCACCACGGTCAGCGGCAGCCCGAGGCGGTCCGCGGCCTGCTGGGCGAGCGTGCGGAGCTCGGCGTCCGGGTCCTGCGCGAGCCAGACGACCCGGGTGTAGTGGCCGAAGTAGTCGTCCCGCAGCTCCGGCCAGCGGTCGAGTCCGAGCTCGCGGATGACGGTCCGCTCGAACGAGCGGACCAGGAAGTCGGTGAGCAGGTAGGTGCCCGGCTCGGCGTCGAGCCGCTCGGCCAGGGCCGACTCACCGTCGTACAGGTCGTAGCAGTGCAGCCCGGGCAGCCGTCGCAGCCCGAGCTCGTCGCAGACCGCGTCGAGAGCGCCGTACGTGCCGCAGTCGGCGTACCCCACCGCCACCGCGTCGTACGTCGCGGCCAGCTCGGTGGCCAGGCGCCGTACCTCGTCGGCGATCAGCCGTGGACGGTTGTGCAGCAGCGGCGGCAGTGGGTGGACGTCGACCGGCCAGCCGTGGCGCGCGACGACGGACGCCGCCGGCTGGGCCAGTGCGCCACAGGCGACCAGGGCGACCCGGCCGGCACCGGGCCCGTCAGCCCGGGAACGCAAGGAGGTCGACGAACCGGTCGTTGAAGTCGGTTCGGTCGGAGAGCTCGACATAGGTCACCTCCTCGAGCAGGGCCAGCGCGCCGGCACGCTCGCGGATCGAGAGCAGCGCCATCTTCGCGCCCTCACCCGCGACGTTGCCGGCCGCGACGATCCGGAGCACCGGCAGCTGGGGCACCAGCCCGATGCGCACCGCCGACGCCGCCGACAGGTAGCTGCCGAACGACCCGGCGAGCAGCACCTGCTGGATGTCGCGGTGCTCGAGCCCGAGCTCCTCCATCAGCAGCGTCCACCCGGTCGAGATCGCGGCCTTGGCGAACTGGAGCTCCCGGACATCGCGCTGGGTCAGCACCACACCTTCGCTCGGGTCGGCGTCGACGCGCTCGCGGTGCAGCACGAAGACCCGCTCCTGACCGAGGTGGGTGAGGCGGTCGGCCAGCTCGGGGGCGACCTCCTTGGCGACGTCGTCGGTGACGAAGCGACCGCTCGCGTCGAGCAGGCCGAGCTTGACCAGCTCCGCGACGGCGTCCACGAGACCGGATCCGCAGAGGCCGCGCGGCGGCACGTCGCCGATCACGCCGAGCTCCACGTCGGGGTTGTCGGGAGCGAGCTTGACCACCTCGATGGCCCCCTCGGCCGCCCGCATCCCGCAGCGGATCGCGCCACCCTCGAACGCCGGTCCGGCCGGAGCGGCGGTCGACAGGATGCGCTCGCCGTCGCTGAGGACGATCTCGCAGTTGGTCCCGACATCGATGAACAGCCGTACCCGCTTGTCGCGGTCCATGCCGGTCGCGAGCATTCCGGCGACGATGTCCCCGCCGACGTAGGCGCCGAGGGCCGGGAACAGGGCGACGCGGGCGCCGGGGTGGAGCGCGAGCCCGATCTCGCTTGCGAGCACCGCGGGCGGGGTTGCCGTGGTCTGCACGAACGGCGCGACGCCGAGTGGCTCGGGGTCGACGCCGAGCGCCAGCGCGGTCATCGTCGCGTTGCCCGCGAGCGCCGCCTCGTAGACGTGCTGCGGATCGACGCCGCCCTCGCGGCAGACCTGCTCGGCCAGCTCGGAGAGGGTCTGGCCGGCGGCGTCCTGGAGCCGGCCGAGGGCGGCCGGGTCGAGCATGGTCGCGCTGATCCGCGAGATCACGTCGCCGCCGAACGGCTGCTGCTTGTTGAGCATCGACGCGACCGCGACCGGCGTGCCGGTCACCAGGTCGAGCAGGGTGGCGACGACGGTGGTGGTTCCCAGGTCGAAGGCGATCGCGTGCCGGACGGCCGTCGTGTCACCCGGCTCCACGTCGACCAGCGCCTCGTCGACGACGACCGCGGTCACCTTGAAGTCCGCCTCCCGCAGCACGCGAGGGAGTCGGCGCAGGGCATGGAGGTCGGCCACCGGCTCGAGGTCGTCGATCGCCTCCAGCAGCCGGTCGAGGTCGGGACGCTGGTCCTCGAGGGTCGGCTCGGCGAGCTCGACGTACCGCTTCTGGACCGCGGGCCGCAGGATCACCTGACGGCCGACGCCGACGGTCGCGGCCTTGGGCCGGGTGGTGAGCGGCGGTACGACGACGTCGTGGTCGCGGGTCGCCTGGACCAGGCAGGCGAGCCGCCAGCCGTCATCGAGCTCTCGCGGAGTGAAGGTCCGCGCGTCGTGCCGGGTGACCCCGGTGGCGGGCGAGACGCGCACCTTGCACTTGTGGCAGGTGCCGTGCCCGCCGCAGGTGGAGTCGATCGCGATGCCGTTCCACGACGCGGAGTCGAAGACGCTGACGCCCGGTGGCACGCGCACCTGGCGCCGGGTCGGCGGGGCCTCCTTGTCCTCGATCGTGAACGAGAGCTGGACCCGGCCGGTGCCGTCGTGCGCGGCGGGCTCGACCCCGGCCGGGGCGAGCAGCCCCTCCCGACGCACGGCGTCGAGCGAGAACTCCGGCTGCTCCGGCTCGGTATCGGTCATGCCGTCCTCACACACCACTCCTCACGCGGACGCGGCCTGCTTCGCGCGGTGGGCGGAGATCCAGGCCGTCCCCCAGTCGTCGTGGTCGAGGAACACGTCCGCGGCCTTCACCGCGTCGACGATCTGCGGGGTCCGGGCGTCCATGATCGCGCTGGTGAGCCCGCAGGTCATCGCCATCGGCAGCCAGGCCGCACCCAGGGTGTGCCGGTCGGGCATCCCGAAGGACACGTTGGACGCGCCACAGGTCATGTTCACCCCGAACCGGTCTCGGATCCGCCGCATGCACTCCATGGTCACGACCGACGTGGTGGTGTCCGCACCGATCGGCATCGCCAGCGGGTCGATCACGATGTCGGCCGCGTCGAGGCCGTACTCGCCGGTGGCGACCCGGATGATCTTCTCGGTGAGCGCGAGCCGCTTGTCGGCCTCCATCGGGATCTCGTCGTGGTCGTTGGGCAGGGCGATGATCGCTGCGTCGTACTTCTTGACCAGCGGGAGGATCGCGGCGAGGCGATCGTCCTCCGCGGTCACCGAGTTCACCAGCGCTCGGCCCTGGTAGACCGACAGGCCGGCCTCGAGCGCCTCGACCACGGAGGAGTCGATGCAGATCGGCAGGTCCGTCAGCGACTGCACGAGCGTGATGGCCCTGGCGAGCAGGTCGGGCTCGTCGGTGAGCGGCACGCCCATGTTCACGTCGAGGACGTCGGCGCCACCCTCGACCTGGGCCGCGACGTCGCGCTCGATCGCCGAGAGGTCGCCGGCCCGCAGCTGTTCCTGGAAGATCCGGCGCCCGGTCGGGTTGATCCGCTCGCCGATCACGCAGAAACGACGACCGTGCCCGATCACGACCTCCTTGGTCGCACTGCGGAGGACGGTCTCCTTGGGGTCCCCGGTCACGCCCGCCGTGCCCGTCATGCCATCGCCTTGGCGCGGCGCTGGTTGAGGAGGTCCTTGGCGCGCTTCACCGTGGCCGAGGCGTCGGCCGCGTACCCGTCGGCGCCCACGGCGTCGGCGTACTCCTGCGTGACCGGGGCACCGCCGACCATGATCACGACCGAGTCGCGCAGGCCGGCCTTCTCGAGCGCGTTGATGTTGGCCTTGAACATCGGCATGGTCGTGGTGAGGAACGCCGAGAAGCCGACGATGTCGGGCCGGTGCTCCTCGATCGCGGACACGAACCTCTCCGGCGCGACCTGGACGCCGAGGTCGATCACCTCGAAGCCGGCGCCCTCGAGCATGATGTTGACGAGATTCTTGCCGATGTCGTGGACGTCGCCCTTGACGGTCCCCATCAGGAACTTGCCGATGGTCTTCACCCCCGTCTCCGCCAGCAGCGGCCGGAGCCGCTCCATCGCGCCGGCCATGGCGCGCCCGGCGATGAGCATCTCGGGGACGAAGAAGTCACCGCGCTCGAAGCGGGCGCCCACCTCCTCGAGCGAGGGGATCAGGGCGTCGAAGAGCAGCGTCTGCGGCTCCATCGACAGGCCGAGGCCCTCCTCGGTCAGGGCGAGCACACGCGGGGCGTTGCCCACGAGCGTCTCGTCGTAGAGGGCCTGAAGGATCTCGTCGGGGGTCATGCGACCACCTCCTGGGTGCGAGCGGCTGCGCGGGCGGAATGGGTGCGGGCGGTATCGGTGCGGGCGGTATCGGGACGGGCAGGATCGGGACGGGCAGGATCGGTGCGGGCCGGATCGGGGCGCGTGGCATCGGGGCGGGCGGGACCGCGCAGCAGCGAGGACAGCGCGGTGGACTGGTCGAGCAGGTGGCGTCCGAGCTCGTCGAGCCGCTCGGCCAGCCGGGCTGTGGGGCCTGAGATCCCGAGCGAGGCGACCACGTCACCGCGGAGGCCG
>DATAOY010000047.1:0-46472 GCA_036265495.1 Nocardioides sp.
GAGCTCACAGGCGGAGGCGGCCGAGACGGCGATGGAGAGGCGCTCCTGGGAGAGGTTCGTCATCAGGTAGACGAAGCCCGCGCCCTCCTCCCCGAGGAGGTTCTCCTTCGGCACCTTCACCTGGTCGAAGAACAGCTCGGCGGTGTCCTGGGCGTGCTGGCCGACCTTCTCCAGGTTGCGGCCCCGCTCGAACCCCGCCATCCCGCGCTCGACCATGAGCAGCGAGATGCCCTTGTGCCCCGCGTCGGGGTCGGTGCGCGCGACGACGATGACGAGGTCGGAGAGGATCCCGTTGCTGATGAACGTCTTGGACCCGTTGAGGACGTAGTGGTCGCCCTTGTCCACGGCGGTCGTCCGGATGCCCTGGAGGTCGCTGCCGGCACCGGGCTCGGTCATCGCGATCGCCGAGATCAGCTCGCCGCTCACCAGTCCGGGCAGCCAGCGCCGCTTCTGCTCCTCGGTCCCGAGGCTGCTGATGTAGGGGACGATGATGTCGGTGTGCACCGGGAACCCGAGCCCGGACGCCCCCACCTTGCTGATCTCCTCCGAGACGATCATGTTGTAGCGGAAGTCCTTCGCCCCGGCGCCGCCGTACTCCTCGTCGACGTCGAAGCAGAGCAGCCCCTGGGCGCCGGCCTTCGTCCACACCGCGCGGTCGACCTGGCCGTCCTTCTCCCACTGCTCGTGGAACGGCACGGCCTCCTTGTCGAGGAAGGTGCCGACGGTCTCGCGGAACGCCTCGTGCTCGGGCTCGAACAGCGCGCGGGTCACCCCGCCACTGTGACAGTGAGACTGTCACGATGCAAGGGAGGAGCGGTCGCCACCGGCGTGCGCCAGACTGGCTCCAGGACGTGCCAGGGGGGAGAGCCTGATGCGGACGTTGCTGCCTGGGGACAACCCTCAGGCCTACATCCCGGAGGACCGGAGACGGGCGCTCGCGCGCGGCGACGACCTGCCCGCACTCGGGTACGGCGCCGCGGTGTTCGTCGACATCTCCGGCTACACCCCGCTCACCGAGGCCCTCGCCCGCGCCCACGGTGAGCGCCGCGGGGCCGAGGAGCTGACCGCCGCCGTCGACCGGATCAGCGCCGCACTGATCGAGGTGCTGCACCGGTGGCAGGCGAGCGTCGTCTACTTCAGCGGCGACGCCGTGACCGCGTGGATCGACCAGGACGACGGGAGCCGGGCGACGGCGTGCGGCCTGCAGATGCAGGAGGTGATGAGCCGCATCGGCAGCGTGACCACGCCCGGGGGTCACACCTCCGGCCTGGGTGTGAAGGTCGCCGTGGCCGTCGGACGGGTGCACCGCTTCGTCGTGGGTGACCCCAAGGTGCAGCTGATCGACGTCCTGGCCGGTCAGCTGATGGACTCGCTGGCGGCGGCCGAGCAGCAGTCCCGGTCCGGTGACGTCGTCCTCGACGCCGGCGCCCTGGCGGCCCTGGGGGACAGGGTGGTCCTCCTCGAGACGCGGCACGGCGAGGCCGGGGCGGTCGGCGTGGTCGCCCATCTGGTCGACTCGCCGCCGGAGCCGCCGCTTCCCACCGACTGGCCCCGGCTGCCCGACGACACGGCCCGCGAGTGGCTGCTGCCGACCGTGTGGGAGCGGATGGTGGCGGGGCGGGGCGAGTTCCTGGCCGACCTGCGCCCCGCCGTCCCGGTCTTCGTCCGGTTCGGCGGGCTCGACTTCGACGAGGACCACGAGGCGCCGCGGATCCTCGACGCCTTCGTGACCCGCGCCCAGGTCGTGCTCGACGAGCACGGCGGGTCGGTGCTCCAGCTCACCATCGGCGACAAGGGCGCCTACCTGTACGGCGTCCTCGGCGCCCCGGTCGCCCACGAGGACGACGCCTCGCGCGCCTGCGAGGCCGCCCTGCGGCTCCTCGAGATCGCGGACGACGTGCCGGTCACCGACGTGCAGATCGGGGTGGCGACCGGTCGGCTGCGGAGCGGCACCTACGGGCACGCCGAGCGCCGTACCTTCTGCTGTCTCGGCGACGCGGTGAACCTCGCCGCCCGGCTGATGATCCGTGCCCCGGCCGGAGACATCTGGGTGCACGGGGAGGTGGCCTCCCACACCGGCGACCGGTTCACCTGGGAGGAGCTCCCGCCGGCACGGGTCAAGGGACGTGCCCAGCCGGTCCCGGTCAGCGTCTTGCGCGGCCGAGCGACGCGCCGAACGCAGGCCACCGTCGCGCGTCCCCCGCACGCGCTCATCGGCCGGGACGCGGAGCTGGCCCGACTGCGCGGCCTCTGGCAGCGGGCGGCGAGCGGCGAGGGACAGGTCGTGGTCGTGCAGGCCGAGGCCGGCACCGGCAAGACCAGGCTGGTCCGTGAGCTCACCGACGGACTGGCGGCGTCCGGCACGCGGGTGGTCGCCGGGGAGGCCACCCCGCTGGCCACCCAGGCCGCGTACACCGCATGGCGCGACGTCTGGGCGGACCTCCTCGGACTCTCCTCCGAGTCCGACGAGTCGACCGTCGTCCGGGCCGTCGCCGGGCTCGACGCCGCGCTGGTCGCCCGAGCGCCGCTGCTCGGTCCGGTGCTCGGGGTGGCGCTGCGCGACAGCGACCTCACGGCGGCCTTCGACAGAGAGCTCCGCAAGACCTCGCTGGAGGACCTGCTCGCCCGCCTCCTCACGTCGTACGCCGCGGGCCGCCCGCTGGTCGTCGTGCTCGACGAGGCCATGTGGCTCGACCCTCTCTCGCGCGACCTGTTGGAGGTGCTGGCGCGGACGCTGCGGTCCCTGCCGGTGCTGCTCGTCGCCCTGCTCCGGCCCGACGGCACGGCCTTCGCCGGGCTCCCGGTCCGCGGCGGGCACGTCACCGACGTGGTGCTCGAGTCACTCGACGCAGACGCCTCCCGGGAGCTGGTCCGGACGCGCCATCGAGAGCTGGTCGGCCGTGACCCGGAGCCCGCTCTCGTGGACACCGTGGTGGCACGCGCCGAGGGCAACCCGTTCTATCTCGAGCAGCTGGTCGAGTACGTGCTCACCCAGACGGCCGCGGAGGACGCGACCGAGGTGCTCGAGCTGCCGGCGAGCCTGCACAGCCTCGTGCTGAGCCGCATCGACGCCCAGGCGGAGGGCTCGCGGCGGGCGGTCAAGGTCGCCAGCGTCATCGGGCGTGCGTTCCACACGCCCCTGGTCGCGACGGCGTACCCCGACCTGGGCGCCGAGGAGGCGGTCCACCGGGACCTGCTCGGCGCCGCGACGACCCGGCTGATCGACCTCGAGGATCCCGCCGAGCGTGCGTTCGCGTTCGGCCACGCGGTGACGCGTGACGTCGCCTACGACTCCTTGCCCTTCAGCGTCCGCTCGGTCCTGCACGGTCGCGTCGGTGATGCGCTCGAGAGCGAGCCCGACGGGCCCCGGCGGCACCTCGACCTGCTCGCCCATCACTACTCGCGCAGCGACGACCTGCCCAAGAAGCGGCAGTACCTGCGGCAGGCCGCGGCGGCCGCCCGCGCGGCGTACGCGCAGCAGACGGCGATCTCCTACCTCGAGCAGCTGCTCCCCATCGTCGACGCCGACGAGCGGCCGGAGGTGCTGCTCCGGCTCGCGGAGGCCCTCGAGATCGGCGGCGACTGGGCAGCGGCGGAGGACGCCGTGGCCCGGGCCCGTACCGCGGCGGAGGACGTCGGGGAGGCGGCCGGCGTCGCACGTTCCCGGGTCGCCCGGGCAGAGCTCGCCCGCAAGCAGGGCCGGTACGCCGAGGCGGAGGCCGAGCTGTCGGCCGCGGAGACCGCGTTCGTCGAGCTCGGCGACGTGGGCGGCCGCGCCCGGGTGCTCCATCTGCGCGGCACGCTGCAGTCCCAGCAGGGCCATCCCGAGCGCGCGCGGGCGGCGTACGAGGAGAGCCTGGCGCTGCGCCGGGACCTCGGCGACGAGGCGGGCGTGGCGGCGATGCTGACCAACCTGGCCCTCGTGGCGGAGGACGAGGGCGACCTCGACGAGGCCGAGCGTCTCGGCCAGGAGGGTCTGTCCCGGCGTCGCGCTCTCGACGACCGCCGTGCCGTGAGTGTCTCGCTGACCAACATGGGGATGCTGGCGACGGCGCGGGGCGACCTCCCCCTCGCCCGCGACCGGTTCCTCGAGGCGCAGGCGCTCGCCGAGGAGGTCGGTGACCCATGGGTCGTCGCCGTGGGGCGTCACAACCTGGCCAACGTCAGCCGCGACCTCGGCGACCTGGAGCCGGCCGCGGCGGACTTCCGCCTCGCCCTGGACGCGTACGTCGAGCGTGAGGACCGCTGGTCGGTCGCGCACGTCCTCGAGGACGTCGCGGTGTGGGCGCTCGCCCGAGGCGCGGCCTACGACGCGGACGCGGCGTTCCTGCTGGCGGCCGCCGCGAGCGTGCGCGAGGAGATCGGTGCGCCCCGGTTCCCACCGACCGAGGCGGCGCTGGCCGAGGCGCTCGTGCCGGCCCGCGAGCGAACCGCGGCCGAGCTGCTCGGCCGGGCCGACGAGGAGGGCGGGGCGGCCGAGCTCGCCGCCGCTGTACGGCGGGCCACCGGGGTGCTGACCGCCTGAACGGCGCGCCGTACCCCAGGTCGGCTCGGACCCCGGCGAATAGTCAGATCGGGGACGGTCCGCCGGGGTCGCCGGGGGTTACTCTTCACGTGCCGCTCTCGGGGCCGGGCATCGACCCGACGGCGGCCGAGGGCTAGTGGGGGGAGAGGTCAGCGTGTCCCGAACAGGTGTGTCTCGGTCCGCGCGTCTGCAAGGGCGTACCTCGACGCGTCGGCCGGGGCGGCCGACCACGCTCCTCGTCGCGCTGACCACGGTGCTCACCACCGTGCTCACCACCGTGCTCACCACCGTGCTCGGCCTCGCGACGCCGCTGGCGCTCGCGGGTCCCGCCGCGGCGGCTCCGGTCGGCCCGGCCTGGACCGCCGCCGGCACCGGCAACGTCCAGACGGTCTCGGACGGCACCGTCTCCGCCGCCCAGATGACGTACAACGCCGACGGGTCGGGCTCGGGCACCTGGACGTTCACCGCACAGGCCACCACCAGCGGCACGGTCAAGGTCCCCTACACCTGGCAGGGACTCCACGCATGGTTCATGGTGACCACCAGACTGCAGACCACGGTGAACGGGAGCGTCACCCAGACCCTGGTCTCGGACGGCCCGACCAGCTGCTGCACGAGCCCGTCGAACGGCTTCCTCTACGGCGGTGTCGCGACGTTCGACGTCCAGGCCGGTGACACGTACGGGTTCCAGCTGGCCGGGTCCAACCTGGACCTCAACAACTTCCTCCGGGGCACGTTCACGCTCAGCACCAAGCCCTACATCGACGCCACGATCGGCACCGACAACCGGCAGTGGGTCGGCGCCACCGACCTCCCGGCCGGGAGCGGCATCGACGCCGGCCTCGCCGAGCCCGGTGAGACCCGGTGGTACAAGTTCCCCGTCGTGCCCGGCCAGCAGGCGACCGTGAACCTGACCCACCTCCCCGCCGACTACGACGTCGCGCTGTACGGCGACATCGGCGCCGCCTTCGACGAGCTGAGCAGTGGCACCGACCTCAGCCAGCTCGCCGCCGCGTCGGCCCAGGGTGCTCCGGGGTCGCAGTCGCAGATCCCGAGCTATCCGGCCGCGGCCACCGACATCCCGACCTCCAACACCGCCGCGAAGTTCGCGCCGCGGATCTACGCGCCACGCATCTACGCACCACGCATCTACGCGCCGCGGATCTACGCACCCCGCATCTATGCGCCGCGGATCTACGCGCCCCGCATCTACGCGCCGGACGCCTACGACCCGAGCCTGGCGTCCGACCCGGACTTCAGCAACGCGTTCTCGGCCGCGCAGGACCAGTCGCTGCTCGCCGTGTCGGCCAACACCGGTACCCAGGACGAGACGGTCTCGGCGCCCACCGGCAACACGCTGGGCTTCTTCTACGTCCGCGTGCAGGGCCACGCCGACCAGACGCCCGCGGGAGGCTTCCACCTCGGACGCACCATCACCGACACCGCCGACACCCAGTGCGCGGGGCTGCAGGACGAGAGCAACGTCCCCCTGGCCCTGGCGCCTCCTGCGGGGGCTCCGACGCCGCCGGCCCCTGCCGACCCGAGCACCGTGGTCGTCACCGACACCAACCGGCTCGGCCTCACGCCGTCCACCACCGACTACGACGACTACCTGGGCTCCCTGGACAGCCTGGCCGACGCGACCGGCGGCACCCGGATCGACGTCGCCCAGTCGCCGCGCGTCCAGGCCCTGTGGTCCCAGGTCGCCGCCCATCCGACCTGCCCGTACGCCGTGAACCTCGTCGCGGACGCCATCAAGGAGCTCGTCCACGGCTTCCGCAACGCCGACAGCGCGTACGTCGTGCTGGCCGGCGGCGACGACGTCATCCCGTTCTTCCGGTACCCGGACGTGTCCGGGCTCGGTGAGGAGAGCCAGTTCTCACCGCCGGTCCGCGACACCACCCCGTCGGGAGCGAGCCTGAAGGCCGACCAGGTGCAGAGCCAGGACGCCTACGGCTCCGACACGACCGTCACGATCAGCGGCGTCACCCTGCCGGTGCCCGACCTCGCGGTCGGCCGGCTGGTCAAGACGCCGGCCGAGATCGAGTCGACCGTGTCGCACTACCTCGGGCTGCCGAACGGCACCCTCCCCACGCCGACCTCGTCCCTGGTCACCGGGTACGACTTCCTCGCCGACGCCGCGGACGGGGTGGACCAGCAGTTCCGGGCCGCGATCCCCGGCGGCTCCGCCGACACCTTGATCGACCATCCCGGCCAGATCGACGGCACGGCGGACAACTGGACGGCCGGCCAGCTGGGCGACGCGTTGCTCGGGTCGCACCACGACCTGGTCTACCTGGCGGGTCACTTCAGCGCGAACGACACGTTGGCCGCCGACTTCCAGACCGCGTTCGACGCCGACGAGCTGGACCCCACCGGTGCCCACCCGCACGCGCTCGAGGACACCGTCGTCCTCAGCGCCGGCTGCCACTCGGGCTACAACATCGTGGATGCGGCGGGCGTGCCCAACGTGACGAACCCGTTCGACTGGACGCAGCGGATGGCCGAGCAGCACGCGGTCCTGATCGGTGGCACCGGCTACCAGTACGGCGACTCGGACTTCCTGGAGTACAGCGAGCGCCTCTACCTCGACGTGTCCCGCCGCCTGCACGAGGTGACCGCCGGCAACGCCCCGGTGGCGGTCGGCACCGCCTTGGTGCAGGCCAAGCAGGACTACCTCTCCGGCCTGAGCACGGTCAGCGGCATCGACCAGAAGGCGATGCTCGAGGCCACGTTGTACGGCCTGCCGATGACGGGCTTCGATGCTCCCGGCCGGACGCCGATCGGGTCCGACGTCTCCGCGGCGTCCCCGCAGGCGGTCGGGGCCGGTACCCCGGGTGCCACGTTCGGGCTCTCGACCGATGACCTGGGTGTGGACACCCCGACGACGGCTCGCACCAAGGACTCCGGCGTGGACCCCTCCGACCCGCAGCAAGCTGGCCTTCCTGCGAAGAGCACCTGGCTCGCCGGCCGCGACGGCGTGACCGTCCTGCCGGGCGCTCCCGCGCTGCCCAAGCAGATCGAGGACGTCACGGTCCCCGGTCAGGTGCTGCGCGGCGTCGGCTTCCGGAGTGCCGACTACACCGACACGACGGGGATCCTGCCGGTCACCGGGGCTCCCGCGATCGAGGGGTCGACGCCGAACACGACGTTCCAGTCGGACGCCTTCTTCCCGCAGCGGCTGATCACCCCGAACTACTTCGGGACCCTCAGCGGCACCGGACGTACGTCGCTGATCCTCACGCCCGGTCAGTACCGCTCCGACCCGGGTGGCTCGCTCACCGACACCCAGCGCGCCTACACGCACATGGACATGCGGCTGTTCTACAGCGGGAGCGACGGTCAGTCGTTCGGGTCGAACCAGCCCTCGCTCGCGGCGGCACCGAGCATCGGCAAGGTGCAGGGCACCGTGGACAACGGCGTCGTCACGTTCTCCGCGACGGTGACCGGCGACCCGTCCGCCGGCGTCCAGGAGGTCTGGGCCACCTGGACCGGAACCGGCGCCGACTCCGGCTACGGCCACTGGCGCTCGGTCGACCTCACCCAGGACCCGAACGACTCGACCCACTGGAGCGGCACCCTGCCGCTGCCGGCCGGGCAGTCGTCGACGGGGATGCGGTTCCTGGTGCAGGCCGCCAACGGCGTCGGCGCGGTCGGCATGGACACGGCGGACGGCGACGGGTACCGCGTCGTCCAGGCCGGTGCGGACACCGCACAGCTGAGCCTCGGCACCGCGGCGCCGACCTCCGGCTCGCCGTTCGGGGTGACGGCCACGGTGACCGACCAGAGCGGACCGGTCGTGGACCGCACCGTCAGGTTCACGGTCTCGCGGAACGGCACACAGCTGTTCCAGTACGCCGACGTCTCCGCCGCCGACGGCACCGTCGTGCTCCGGCTGCCACCAGGTGAGGGCCTCCCGTCCGGACAGATCACCGTGCAGGCGGACCTGATCGGCGCCGACGGGGAGCCGATCGACTCCCAGCAGGTCCAGGTCCTGCTCTCCACGGCGACCCTCACCCTCAGTCCCGGATCCGCGACGACCCTGCCCGCTCTTCCGTTCCCGGACCTCACGGCCACGCTGGCCGACGGCCGCGGGCCGCTGGCCGGCGTCCCCGTGACGTTCACGCTTCCCGCGAACGCCCCAGGAGCCCTGTTCCCGGGACTGACGACCTCGGCGACGGTGACCACGAACGCCCAGGGCGTGGCGGTCGCCCCGCGGATGACGTCGCGGCTGGTGGTCGGGACCTTCGCGGTGGGTGTGACGGCGCCGAACGCCGTACCGGCCACGGCGGCCCTGGCCACGCAGTACCTGATCGGCCCGTTCGCGTCCCCGATCAGCAACACGGGCACGACGGTGGCAGCCGTGGGCGCCACGACGCGGATGACGACGCTGGTCCTGCAACCCGTCCAGCTCGTGCCGGACGCCACGGCCAAGGCCCTGGTCCAGGCGAAGCGGACCCAGGTCCGCTGGCGCGAGCTGGGGAGCACCGGCCCGTGGATGGCACGGACGGACCTGGTCACCTACGACACCAAGAAGCACACCTTCAACGCAGACCTCGTCGGGACCAAGCTGGGCTGGGTGAAGGGCAGGACCTACACGGTCACGTTCCGGATCCTGCCGGCCGCCAACGACGTCATGCCTCCGGGAGAGGATCCCGTGAACGGCTCGTTCGACCTCGGGAGCCGTAGCTTCACGATCCGGCTGAAGTGACCGCCGCCGCGGCCCCGAGCTCCATCTCGGTGCGGGGGTCGCGGCGGTCCAGCCGGCCCGCAGCGAGACGATCGGCCCACGGCCTTGACCCGTCGACCGTCGACCCTCCACACTTCACCATGTGGTGAAGCATCGGCTGGACGACGTGACGGCCGCCGTCGCGTCGGCGCCGCGGCGCGCGATCATCGAGCGGCTCGCCCAGGGCGAGGCCTCGATGAGCGTGCTCGCCGAGCACCTCGCGGTGACCCTGCCCGCGGTCGACAGGCACCTCCGCGTCCTGCTCGAGGCCGGGCTGGTCACCAAGGGGAAGACCGGCCGCACGACCGCGGTGCGGCTGGTGCCGGGGAGCCTCGAGGAGCTGGCGGTGTGGGCGATGAGCACCCGGCTGATGTGGGGCAACGCCCTCGACCGCTTGGAGCGGCACCTGACCACGTCGGCCTCGAAGAAGGAGTCATGAGCGAGACCACGATCACGATCCGCCGGACCGTCCCGGCCTCGGCCGAGCGGGTCTTCGGTGCCTGGACCGACGCGACGGAGCTCGCCGCGTGGTGGTGGCCGCAGCTGGCCGGCACGACGTACGACGTGGACGCGCGGCCGGGTGGGCGCTTCCGGATCACCAGTCCCGCGATCGGGGCGACCGTGTGGGGGGTCTTCACCGAGGTCGACCACCCGCGGCGACTGGTCTTCTCCTGGAACTGGGAGGACGACGCCGACCCCGACGCCGTGGTGGATGCAGGGGTGGCGGACGCCGTGGTCGTGACCTTCGAGCCGCGCGACGACGGAACCCTGGTGACCGTCGCCCACACCTCGACGACCCACGTGCCGGACGGTGGCGCCGAGCAGGGCTGGAACGACGTGCTGGACCGCCTGGTGCGGGTCGCCCGGGATCAGTCGACCAGCTCGCGCAGCTGACGGATGGTCGCGGCCGGGTCGTCGCTGGCCGGCATCACCTGGAGGTTGGTGACCCCGGCCTCGGCGAAGGCCGCGATCCGCTCCTTGACGTACGACGCGGGACCGACCAGGTTGCCCCACTCGAGCAGCTCGTCGGGCACGATCGTCTCCGCGTCCCGCTTGTTGCCGTCGAGATAGAGGTCCTGGATCTCTTTGGCCTCCTTCTCGTAGCCGTACTGGCACATCAGGTCGTTGTAGAAGTTCTTGCCCCGGGCGCCCATCCCGCCGACGTACAGCGCGACCATCGGACGCACGAAGTCGAGCAGCGCCTTGGTCTCCGGGCCCTCGCCGATCGCGACCATGCCGCCGGCGCAGATCTCCAGCGGCGCCAGGTCGTCCCGGCGCTTGGCCAAGCCGCGCTCGAGCGACTCGCCCCAGACCTGCCCGGACCTCTCCGGGACGAAGAGGAAGGGCAGCCAGCCGTCGGCGTACTCGGCGGCGCCCTCGACGCTCTTCGGGCCGAGTGCCGCGATGTAGAGCGGGATGCTGGGCCGCTCGGGCTTCGTGAGCAGCTTGAGCGGCTTGCCGAGACCGGTGCCCTGACCCTCGGGGAGCGGCAGCATGAAGATGCCGTCGTGCACGAGCGTCTCGCGGCGCAGGCCGCGGCGGATCAGGTCGATGATCTCCTTGGTCCGGCCCAGGGGCCTGTCGTAGGGGACGCCGTGGAACCCCTCGATCACCTGCGGTCCGCTGGCGCCGAGGCCGATGATCGCCCGGCCGTGGCTGACGTTGTCGAGGCCGGCAGCCGTCTGCAGCAGCGCACTCGGCGTGCGGGAGTAGACGTTGAGGATCGCGCTGCCGATCTCGATGCGCTCGGTCTTGGCCGCGAGGTAGCCCATCAGCGTGGGGGAGTCGAAGCCGTAGGCCTCGGGCACCCAGACGGTGTCGAGCCCGGCGTCCTCGAGCGCTCGGACCTGGTCGGCCGCGTCGCGCGGGTTGCCGGCGTACATCAGCTGGGTCGAGAGCTTCACGGCTCCGACTGTGACAGAACCACTGTCACAGTCGCAAGGTCAACCACCCTGCACGGACCCGACGATGGCGGTCGTGCTCGGCAGCGGCTGCACGAACCGTCCCCGCGGGTAGGGGCTCGGTGACCAGCTGGCACACGTCACGGGTGGGCTCCACGGCGAGGGGGTCACCCCAGGGATCGCGCCCTCAGCGACCGAGGCCGGCCAGGACCTCGGCGCCCGGCAGGTCGCCGAGCAGGTGGCCCGGCACGACCAGCTTGGAGCGGCGTACCCCGGAGCCGATCACGGTCGCCTCGATGGCCAGGCAGGCGTCGTCGACCAGGACCCGCCAGTCGCCCGGGAGACCGAGCGGGGTGATGCCGCCGTACTCCATGCCCGACTCCTCGACCGCCCGGTCCATCGAGAGGAAGGAGCACTTCCGGACGTCGAGGGTGCGCTTGACCAGGTTGTTGACGTCGGCCCGGGTGTCGGCCCGCACCAGGCAGGCGGCCACGCGCTCCTGGCCCTCGCGCCTCCCCATCACGACCACGCAGTTGGCGCCCCACTCCATGGGTACGTCGTACCGCTCGCTCATGGCGGCGGTGTCGGCGTACTCGGGGTCGATCTCGACCACGGCCACGTCGGTCGCCGCCGGCCAGGCGCTCAGGGCGGCGTGGACCGGCGGCGCGAGGAGCTCGGGGTGCGCCAGGGCCGGAAGCGACTCGAGGGTTCCCAGGCGGGGCAGCGGCATGGCGCCACTGTCGCACGGCCCTCCCGTGGCCCTCGGCGGGGGCGTCAGTCGCGCGTGCCCCGCAGCCGTGGCGCGGTCGCGATCAGCCCGGCCGCTCCGGCCGCGACCCAGGGGATCGGCAGCAGCCAGCGCAGGTCGGAGGCGTCGGCGGTCCCCGACTCGATCAGGGCCCAGATCACGACCAGCCCGAGGAAGGCGACCCCCATCACGAGGTGTCCGGCGTTGACGGGGTGGATCCCGGCGGCGAAGCTGCGCCGCGCGCGCTCCTCGAGGGGCTGGGTCTGGTCGGTGGTGTGCTCGCTCATCGGTCTCTCCTCGCTGACGGTGATGCTCAGTAGTCGCGCCCGACCTCCACGTCGATGCCTCCGACGTGGAGGTCGGCGTCGATGGTCAGGTGCGGCGCGCCGGGACCGGCGTCGTGGACCGCGGTCACGGAGGTGTCGAAGCCACCGCCGTCTCGTCCGAAGGCGTTGATCCCCCCGACGCCGGTGACCTCGGTCACCGCGTCGACCGTCACGCCGGCCGGTACTCGCACCTCGAGGTGTCCGACGTTGCCGGTGAGGTGGATCGTCCGCCCGTCCAGCGCCGCCGGGTCGTTGATGTCGGTCAGGTCGAGCCGGAGCTCGCCCACGTCCATCGTGTACTCCGGCTGCAGCTGCGCCGAGCTGGACGGGACCACGGTGGTGCTGTGCGGGTCCCACCGGTCGGCCACGGTGGTTCCCACGGTCGTCGCCGCGGCGACCAGGCCGACCAGGATGATCCCGCCGGCGCGGCCGAAGAACGAGCCGACCAGGAGGAACACCGCGCTCAGCCCCAGCACCGTCGCCGGGTAGGCCGACGGCGCGACGTCGGCGCCGGCGAGGTCGGCGATGCCGAGGGCGCCGAGGGCGACGGCCATTACCGCGGACGCGAACCAGAACAGGATCGGGCCCCTCTTGCGAGGGTTGACCGGTCGCGGCTGCTCGGGGGCGTACGACGGGGGCGGCGTGACGGGGTAGCCGCCCGACGGCGAAGCAGCCTGCTCGGTCCCGCTCTCCGTGTCGACGGACTCGGTGCCGGTCGGACCCGGCTCGGCGGGAGGGGTGGCGTACCTCGCGTAGGGGTTCGGCTGACCCGGCGGCGGGCCGGGTCGGCCGCGGTCACGACGAGGGAGCTGGGTCGCCAGTGCGATCACGCCGACCACGACGGCCAGGAAGAAGAACGTTCCGCCGCCATGTCCCCACCAGCCGTGGGAGACCAGGAGAAGGAGGGCCAGGGCACCGACGATGACCAGGGCGAAGGTCCGGCTGCGGCGGTCCAGCTTGATCGTGGCCCAGTCGCTGCCGTCCTCGGGCAGCAGCAGCCACAGCGCGACGTACAGCAGGAGGCCGACGCCGCCGAAGAAGGTGAGGACCACGAACGCCACCCGCAAGATGACCGGGTCGATGTCGAGGTGACGAGCGAGCCCGCCGGCGACTCCGGCGACCTTGCGGTTGGACCGGCTGCGCCGGATCCGGGCCAGGTCGCGGATGTCGTCCCAGCCCACGCGGGGGCCGGAGTCCGGTGCCGGGCCCTGAGGTGGGGAGGTGTCGGGTGGTGTCGTGGTCATGTCATCCAAGGTGCGCCCTCTCCGCGGCGTACACCATCGGGGGAACCCCTGATCGCGCCCGCGCCGTGGGGGTCGCGGCTCAGGGTACGACCGGGGGTCGCCCGCGTGGTTCGGGCCGCGCCGACCTGCGACGATGGAGGGCGTCATGACCACCCTGTCCGCACCCACCGAGCGACCGGTGCGCCGCGCCACCCGTGACACCCGACAGCCGATCATCGGCGGGGTCGCGGCCGGGCTGGCGCGCCACCTCGGCGTGCCCGTGGTGTGGGTACGCGCCGGGTTCCTGATCGCCGCCGTGCTCGGCGGCAGCGGCATCCTCTTCTACGCCGGGCTCTGGCTCGTCCTGCCCGGTGACTCGCTCCACGACCGCGAGGCACCCGGGCTCGAGAGCGCCGCCCGGCAGGGACGCCGCCCCGGACGCATCCGCCGGCTGGCCGACTCGGGCCCCGCCATCGCCCTGGTGGCGCTCGGCCTCGGCATGGTGCTGACCGCCGAGGCGATCTTCGGCAACGGCATCGTGATCTGGGCCCTGGTGCTGGCGATGCTCGGCTTCGGCCTGCTGTGGCGCCAGGCAGACGAGGCACAGCGGTCCCGGTGGCTCGACCAGTCCGAGCGGCTCAACCCCACGCGGGCGGTCTTCGGCACCGGCGGCTGGGCGGCGTACGTCCGGGTCGGGGCGGGCTTCGTGCTCGTCGTCAGCGCGGTCGCGCTGTTCGCGGTCCGCCACGGCCGAGTGTCCGATGTGTACGACGTCCTGATCTCGGCCGCGCTCGGCGTCGTCGGGCTCGGCATCACGCTCGGACCCTGGATCTGGCGCCTGACCAACGACCTCGCCGAGGAGCGTGCCGAGCGCGTCCGCACCCAGGAGCGTGCCGACCTCGCCGCGCACCTGCACGACTCGGTGCTGCAGACCCTCGCCCTGATCCAGAAGAACGCCGCCGACGCCCCGACCGTGGCCCGGCTCGCGAGGTCGCAGGAGCGCGACCTGCGGGCCTGGCTGTTCGAGGCGCCGCCCGACGGGGGCACTCTGGCCGGGGCGCTGCGCGAGGTCGTCCGCGAGATCGAGGACACCTACGGCGTCGACGTGGAGCTGGTGACCGTCGGCGACGTGGACGTCGACGAGACGCTGTCCCCGATCGTGGCCGCCGCACGAGAGGCCGCCACGAACGCCGCCAAGCACGCGGGCTCGCCGGTCGTCGACCTCTACGCGGAGGTCTCGCCCGACCGCGTCGAGGTGTTCGTGCGCGACCGCGGCACCGGCTTCGACCCCCACACCGTCCCCGCCGACCGCCAGGGCGTGCGGAACAGCATCCTGGACCGGATGACCCGCCATGGCGGCACGGCCGAGATCCGTTCCACGCCCGAGACCGGCACCGAGGTGCGGCTGCAGCTGCCGCGACAGGAGAGCAACCCGTGAGCCACCCGATCCGAGTCCTGATCGTCGACGACCATGCGATGTTCCGGGCGGGCGTCCGCGCCGAGCTCGGCTCGGCCGTCGACGTCGTCGCCGAGGCAGCCGACGTCGACGAGGCGGTCGCCGCGATCGCCGAGCACCACCCGGACGTCGTCCTGCTCGACGTGCACCTGCCCGGCGGTGGCGGGGCGGAGGTGATGCGACGGATGCCGCCGACGGTGGTGACCGACGGACCGCGCTTCCTGGCGCTGTCGGTGTCGGATGCCGCCGAGGACGTCATCGGCACCATCCGCGCGGGCGCGCGCGGCTACGTCACCAAGACGATCACCGGTCCCGAGCTGGTCGACGCGATCCGGCGCGTGTCCGAGAACGACGCGGTCTTCTCACCGCGGCTGGCCGGGTTCGTGCTCGACGCCTTCGCCGGCACCATCGAGATCTCCGCCGTCGACGAGGACCTCGACCGGCTCACCGAACGCGAACGCGAGGTGATGCGGCTGATCGCCCGCGGGTACGCCTACAAGGAGGTCGCCCGCGAGCTGTTCATCTCGATCAAGACCGTCGAGACCCACATGTCCAGCGTGCTGCGGAAGCTCCAGCTGTCGTCGCGCCACGAGCTCACCCGCTGGGCGTCCGACCGGCGCCTGCTCTGACCTCGCGGCCGACCGCGCGTCACAGGCCGGTGACGGTGCCCAGGGCTCCGGGGCGTGGTCTCGAGGGGGTCGACCGACCCTCCGGCAGCGACCCGCTGGGGGGTGCCGGGCCGTAGGCTGGACCGGAGATGAGCGACACCCTTCCGATCATCGGCCAGACGCTCGGCCCGACCGATGTCGAGACCGAGCAGGCCCGGCCACGCGGTCCCTCGGCCGACGAGCTCCTCGCCGGGCTGAACGAGCCCCAACGGGCGGCCGTCGTGCACGAGGGCGCGCCGCTCCTCGTCGTGGCCGGTGCGGGCTCGGGCAAGACCCGCGTGCTCACGCGCCGGATCGCCTGGATCGTCTCCCAGCGCCGGGCCCATCCCGGCTCGATCCTCGCGATCACCTTCACCAACAAGGCCGCGGCCGAGATGAAGGAGCGGGTCGAGGCGCTGGTGGGGCCACGTGCGCGCCTGATGTGGGTCTCGACGTTCCACTCCGCCTGCGTGCGCATCCTGCGCAAGGAGATCGACAAGCTCGGCTTCAAGTCCAGCTTCACCATCTACGACGCCGCCGACTCCAAGCGGCTGATGACGATGGTGATCAACGACCTCGACCTCGACCCCCGTCGCTACCAGCCGGGCGCGGTGCTCCACTGGGTGTCCGCCCACAAGAACGAGCTCCGCGGGCCCGAGGAGGTGGCGGCCGACGCGCGCAACAAGTTCGAGGAGGCGTACGCCGCGGCGTACACCCGCTACCAGCAGCGGCTCCGCGAGGCCAACGCCCTGGACTTCGACGACCTCCTGATGACCACGGTCGATCTGCTCGCGACGTTCCCCGAGGTGCGCGAGACCTACCGTCGCCGGTTCCGGTACGTCCTCGTCGACGAGTACCAGGACACCAACCACGTGCAGTACGCCCTGATCCACCAGCTCTGTGCCGATTCGCTCGAGGAGACGCTCGAGGAGCCCGAGACGGAGCGCGTCCCACCAGCGGAGCTGATGGTCGTGGGCGACGCCGACCAGTCGATCTACGCGTTCCGGGGCGCCAACATCCGCAACATCCTCGACTTCGAGCAGGACTTCCCCGACGCCACCTCGATCCTGCTCGAGCAGAACTACCGCTCGACGCAGACGATCCTCAACGCCGCCAACGCCGTGATCGAGCACAACCGCGGCCGCAAGCCCAAGAACCTCTGGTCCGACGCCGGCATGGGCGCCAGGATCGTCGGCTACGTCGCCGACGACGAACGCGACGAGGCGCGCTTCGTCTCCGGCGAGATCGACACGCTGACCGACGCCGGGTCACGACCGGGAGACGTCGCGGTGTTCTACCGCACCAACGCCCAGTCACGTGTCTTCGAGGAGGTGTTCATCCGCCTCGGCATGCCCTACCGCGTCGTCGGCGGCGTGCGGTTCTACGAGCGCCGCGAGGTGCGCGACGCCCTGGCCTATCTCCGGATGCTGGTGAACCCCGACGACGAGGTCTCGCTGCGCCGCATCGTGAACACTCCCAAGCGCGGCATCGGCGACCGCGCCCTGGAGTGTGTGACGTCGTTCGCCCAGCGCGAGCGGATCACCTTCTGGGAGGGTCTTCGCCGTGCCGACGAGGCCCCGGGACTCGTGAGCCGCTCGCTGACCGCGCTCCAGGGCTTCGTGGCGCTGGTCGAGGAGCTCCAGTCGATGGTCGACGCGGGCGAGCGGGCCGACGTGATCCTCGAGTCGGTGCTCGCGCGGTCGGGCTACCTCGACGAGCTCGAGGCCTCCGACGACCCGCAGGACGGCACCCGGCTGGAGAACCTCGCCGAGCTCGTCGCCGTGGCCCGGGAGTTCGCCGACGACCCGCAGGCGGGGCCGTCCGCCGACCCGACGGACGTCGACGCCGGCGTCGTGACGCCCGGCCTGTCCGACTTCCTCGAGCGGGTCGCCCTGGTCGCCGACACCGACCAGATCCCCGACGCCCCCGACCCCGACAGTCCTGACGACGGCGGCATGGTCACCCTGATGACCCTGCACACCGCGAAGGGCCTGGAGTTCCCGACCGTGTTCCTCACCGGGCTCGAGGACGGCGTCTTCCCGCACTCGCGCAGCCTCGACGACGGGGGCGAGCTCGAGGAGGAGCGACGGCTGGCCTACGTCGGGCTCACCCGCGCCCGCGAGCGGCTCTACCTGTCGCGGGCCCTGGTCCGTTCCGCCTGGGGAGCGCCGGCCCACAACCCGGCCTCACGCTTCCTCGGTGAGGTGCCGGACGAGCTGATCGACTGGCGCCGTACGGAGGCCGACCAGGTCCACTGGCAGCGCCCCGACCTGTCGCAGACCACCGGCTTCGGCCAGCCGACCGCGGCCGGGCGACGGAACTTCAGCGCGGCCGCGGCCCGAGCCGACGTGGCCGCGAAGTCCAAACCGGCCCGGGAGGTGCCGTCGCTGTCGCCGGGTGATCGGGTCGCGCACGACACGTTCGGGCTGGGAACCGTGGTCACCGTCGAGGGCGTCGCGGAGAAGTCGGTCGCGTCCATCGACTTCGGCTCCGAGGGCGTCAAGCGGTTGTTGCTGAGGTACGCGCCGGTGGAGAAGCTCTGAAGGGCCCTTCGGCGCCGGTCTGCCCGCCCGGTCGCGACGTCGTGCCTCGGTCGCGCGTCTCGCCGACCGCTCAGGGCTGCAGACCGTGCACCTGGAGCGCGGTGTAGGGGTCGACCGGGTCGCCACCGCCGGGGTGCACCTCGAGGTGGAGGTGGGGACCGGTGACGTTGCCGGTCGAGCCGACGTACCCGATCACCTGGCCGGGCTTGACCGTCGCGCCGACCGACGTACCGAACTCGTTCTGGTGGCAGTACCACAGCTCGGTCCCGTCGGGCAGCAGCTCGATGGTGCGGTTGCCGTAGGCGCCGGAGTAGCCGACGTCGGTGATGGTGCCCCCGGCGACGGCCATGATCGGGGTGCCCGTGGGCGCCGCGAAGTCGAGCCCGGTGTGGAAGTGGGACCACAGTGAGCTGTAGTCGCCGAAGCGGGCGGTCAGGTGATAGACGCCGGGCGTGATCGGCAGCACCCACTGGTGGAGCTTGACCTGCGCGGCGCGCTTCTCGGCCTTCGCGGCGAACGCCGAGAGCGCGGCGTCGCGCTGCTTGGCCTGCGCGTCGGCCGCGGCCTGGAGGCTGCCGGCACCGGAGAGCGCCTGGCGGTCCGAGTCGCGGCTCACGACCGGGCCCCGGCCACCGAGCAGGTTGGCCGAGCTCACCGCGCTCGTGCCCGACAGGGCGCCGGCCGGGGACAGATGGCCGTCGGCGTCGGCGCCCGCGAGCCCGGGGTGCATCGCCTGGAGCGCACCGCCGGCGGAGATCGCGAGGACCGCTACCCCGGCCAGCAGCGGCAGGCTCGGGACGCGGGCACGACGGGTGGCCACGCGACGGCCGACCGGGCGGGTGCGCTTCGCGGTGCGCGCCCCCTCGGTCGGCTTCTCGAGCGTCACCGTGGGCTCGGGCTCGGCGATGAGCACCGGGGTCGCCACCGTCTCGACGACCGCCTCCGCGACCGGCTCCGCGACCGGTTCGGCGACCGGCTCGGCGACGACCGGGGCCGGCGTCCGCACCGCCAGGGCTGTGGCGAGCGGCTCCTCGATCCCCGTGAGCGGCGCGGGGTCGACCGGCGGACCGGGCTCCACGACGGGTGCCACGTCGACGACCGGCCACGGCACCGGCTCGGGCTCGGGCGTCGGTACGGGCTCGGGCTCGGTGAGCTCGGTGAGCGGCGGGACGGGAGTGGCGACCCGGCGACCCACGTACGGCGTGAGGGTCGGCGCGGTGGTGCTCGGGCGGAGCAGTTGTGCGGCGACGTCCTCGGAGCCGCCCGGGCAGTCCACGTCGACGGTGATGCGGCGCCGGCCGACCGGCCGGACCGTCTCGACCGGGGCAGGTGCACCGATGACCGGGTCGCGACCGGCGACCCGGCGTCCGACGGACGGCGTCGCCTCGGCGGACGGCGCGGGCGTCGCGGGGGGCACCGGGACCGGGATCGCGACCGGCGCAGGCGTCGGCGCGACCCGTGCGACGCGGCGTCCGACGTACGGCTGGGAGGTCTGCTGCTCCGCACTGTGCCGGGCACTGTGCTGGGCACTGTGCTGCGCACTGTGCTGGGCACTGTGCCGGGCGGGATGGGCGACTCGCTTCCCGGGAGTGGGTGCACTGGCTGTGGTGGCCGTCGTGCCGGTCGTACCGGCGCGGTGGTCACCCATGGACAGGTCTCCAGGAAGGTTCGGGGGAAAACGGGGGCAGCGAGCCACGACAGTAACGGAAAGGTCACAGGGGGTGAAATCCCCCTCGCCGGGAGGTGGCCGCCAGCCGTACGACCGGCGTCCTGGGCGTGCCTCCCGCACCGGTCGAGCACGGGCCGGTCGGTTAGTCTGCGGCCATGGCGTCACCTTCCTCCCGGCTCCGCATCGTGGTCGCCAAGCCCGGGCTCGACGGCCACGACCGGGGCGCCAAGATCGTGGCGCGAGCGCTGCGCGACGCCGGCCACGAGGTCATCTACACCGGCCTGCACCAGACGCCGGAGCAGATCGTCGAGACCGCGATCCAGGAGGACGCCGACCTGATCGGGCTGTCGGTGCTCTCGGGCGCGCACATGACCCTCTTCCGTCGGCTGCTCGAGCTGCTCGGCGAGCGCGAGGCCTCCGACATCCGCGTCTTCGGCGGCGGGATCATCCCCGACGAGGACATCCCGGTGCTCGAGGAGCTCGGCGTCGCGAAGGTGTTCACGCCCGGGGCGACGACCGGTGAGATCACCGGCTGGGTGGCCGACGCCTTCGCCGAGCCCGCCTGAGCGCTCAGCTCGTCCGGTCGACGTCGAGCACGATCCGCAGACGCTGCCCGACCTGTCGTGCCTCACGGAACCGCATCCGCCGCGAGGTGATCCGCCGGGGCAGCAGCGGGCGCCCGGCGCCCAGCGTCACCGGAGCCATCCCCAGGCTCACCTCGTCGAGCAGGCCGGCATCGTCGAACTGGCCGACCAGGTCGCCACCCCCGACGATCCAGACGTCCTTGCCCTCCGCGGCCGCGACCAGCTCGTCGTACACCGGCGCGACCTCGCCCCGGACCAGGTGCACGTCGACGCCCGGGATGCCCGGCAGGTGGCGGTGGCTGAACACCCATACCGGGCGGTCGTCGTAGAACTCCTGCCACTGCTCGGGGCGCGCGGTGAAGTGCCGGTCGAGCGTCCACTGGTACGTCGTGGCGCCCATGACCAGCGGCCCGATCCGGGCGATGAAGTCGTCCCAGCTGCCGTCGTCCTCCGTGTGCGGCACCTCGAAGAGCCAGTCCAGCGAGTCGTGCTCGTCGGCGATGAAGCCGTCCAGGGTGCAGGCGGTGAAGTACACGACGCGGGTCATGTCGCCCGACGCTAGGGCCACGCACGGACGACCGCTTGACCGGCGTTGCCTGTGCCGGAGGTCACCGCGACCCCGGCTTGGCCGGGCTCGACCGGCCGGGACTAGGGTGCCGAGGGGTTCGTCCCGCCACTCGTCGGGATGTCGCCGACTCGCACCGACTCAAGGCCCGGACCCGGATCCGGGCTCTCGCGGAGGTAGATCGTGGATCTGATGGAGTACCAGGCGAAGGAGCTCTTCGCCAAGCACGGCGTGCCGGTCACGCTCGGCATCGTGGCCACCACGCCGGAGGAGGCCCGGGCGGCTGCCGAGCAGCTCGGCGTCGTCGTGGTCAAGGCGCAGGTGAAGGCGGGCGGTCGCGGCAAGGCCGGCGGGGTCAAGCTGGCCAAGACCCCCGACGAGGCGTTCGAGCACGCCACCGCGATCCTCGGCATGACGATCAAGGACCTGCCCGTGCACCGGGTGCTGATCGCGCCGGCCGCGAGCATCGAGGAGGAGTACTACTTCTCGTTCCTGCTCGACCGCGCGAACCGGCGCTATCTCTGCATCGCCAGCGTCGAGGGCGGCGTCGAGATCGAAGAGGTCGCGAAGACCAACCCGGACGCGGTCAAGCAGATCCCGGTCGATCCGGGGAGCGGCGTCGACGAGGAGAAGGCGCGCGCCATCGTCGAGGAGGCCGGCTTCCCGGCCGCGCTCACCGACCAGGCCGTGGCCATGGTGCAGGCACTGTGGCGGGTCTTCGTCGACGAGGACGCCACCCTGGTCGAGGTGAACCCGCTGGCTCGCCTGGAGGGCGACGTCCTCGAGGCGCTGGACGGCAAGGTCTCCCTCGACGACAACGCCGACTTCCGGCACCAGGACCACGCGGTGTTCGAGATGAAGGAGGAGACCGATCCGCTCGAGGCCCAGGCCAAGGAGAAGGGGCTCAACTACGTCAAGCTCGACGGTGAGGTGGGCATCATCGGCAACGGCGCGGGCCTGGTCATGTCGACGCTGGACGTCGTCGCCTATGCCGGCGAGCGGCACGGTGGGGTGAAGCCGGCCAACTTCCTCGACATCGGCGGCGGCGCCAACGCCCAGGTGATGGCCGACGGCCTCGACGTGATCCTCGGCGACGACCAGGTGAAGGCCGTGTTCGTCAACGTCTTCGGGGGCATCACGGCGTGCGACGAGGTCGCCAACGGGATCAAGGGCGCCCTGGAGATCCTCGGCGACCACGCGACCAAGCCGTTGGTGGTCCGGCTCGACGGCAACAACGTCGACAAGGGACGGGCGATCCTCGAGGAGCTGGGTCACCCGCTGGTCACCCAGGTCGACACGATGGACGGTGCGGCCGACCGGGCCGCCGAGCTGGCGCAGGCCTGAGAAGGACGGACTGACGAGATGTCGATCTACCTGAACAAGGACTCCAGGATCATCGTCCAGGGCATGACGGGAGGGATGGGCTCCAAGCACACCGCCCTGATGCTCGACGCCGGCACGAACATCGTGGGCGGCGTCAACGCCCGCAAGGCCGGGACGACGGTCGAGCTCGGGGGCCAGGAGCTGCCGGTCTTCGGGACGGTCAAGGAGGCGATGGCCGAGACGGGTGCGGACGTCTCGGTCGTGTTCGTACCGCCGGCGTTCACGAAGGACGCCTGCATCGAGGCCGTCGACGCCGGCATCGGGCTGCTGGTCGTGATCACCGAGGGCGTGCCCGTGCAGGACACCGCCGAGGTGTGGTCCTACCTGCAGGGCAAGCCGACCCGGATGATCGGCCCGAACTGCCCCGGCATCATCACGCCGGGGGAGTCCCTGGCCGGGATCACGCCGCACACCATCGCCGGGAAGGGCCCGATCGGGCTGGTCTCCAAGTCCGGCACGCTGACCTACCAGATGATGTACGAGCTGAAGGACTTCGGCTTCTCGACCGCCATCGGGATCGGCGGCGACCCGATCGTGGGGACGACCCACATCGACGCCCTGGCCGCCTTCGAGGCCGACCCCGAGACGCGGGCGATCGTGATGATCGGCGAGATCGGCGGCGACGCCGAGGAGCGCGCCGCGGCGTACATCAAGGAGCACGTCACCAAGCCGGTCGTCGGGTACGTCGCGGGCTTCACCGCCCCCGAGGGCAAGACGATGGGTCACGCCGGTGCGATCGTCTCCGGCTCGTCCGGCACGGCCGCGGCGAAGAAGGAGGCCCTCGAGGCCGTCGGTGTGAAGGTCGGCAAGACGCCCTCGGAGACCGCCGAGCTGATGCGCGAGATCCTCAGCAGCTGAGCTGTCGGCGTTGAGCTGTCGGCGTTGAGCTGTCGGCGTTGAGCTGTCAGCGTTGAGCTGTCAGGCCACTTCGCGAGCGAGCTCGCGTCAGTCTCGCTGCGGTCCTTCCGGGCCAGCTGGCGCCCGGGGCAACTGTCAGGCCACTTCGCGAGCGAGCTCGCTTCAGTCTCGCTGCGGTCCTTCCGGTCGGCTGGCGCCCGGGGCAACTGTCAGGCCACTTCGCGAGCGAGCTCGCTTCAGTCTCGCTGCGGTCCTTCCGGTCCGGCTGGCGCCGGCCCGGAAGGGTCCTCACTCGGGCATCGCTGCGAGGCGCTCCCCGGCACGCCGTACCAGGGCCCCGAACTGGGGCCGCGTCATCGTGTGCGAGCCGTCTGGGACGAACCCGACCTGCGCGACCGCGCCACCGGACCGGACGACCCCCATGTAGAACGTCACCGTCTGCTTGCTGGACACCTGCGTGCGCACCCGCCACGCGGTCCAGGTAGGGCCGCCGTCGAGGCGGAGCACCTTCGTACCGGGCTCGCGGTGGCCGCACGACGCGAGCTCGGACCGGACGTCGTCGACGAACCTGTGAGCGGCCGGCTCGGACAGCCGGCCGACCGTCTCGGTGATCCCGAACGCCGCGGCGAGGTGACCGCCGGGCACCAGGAACGACCGCGTGGCGTCGTGCGTCCAGCCCCGGCCGTGGAAGCTGCTCCGGTCGCAGCCGGTGGCCGCGACGTTGTGCACGGCCTGTCGCGGAGTCGTGCCCACCCAGGGCCGGCTCACGCCCGCGGCCGGAGGGAGGTCGAACTCGCTGAGCATCATCGGCAGCCTGCCCGCCCGCGGCGCGGGCACGGCGACCGGCTTCGGCAGGGCCGAGCAGTGACCGCCGAGCGTCGAGGGGCACAGATCGTCGACCGCGGTGACCAGGAGCCGCAGGTTGCCGGCGAGATCCGGCCGGACCAGGCCGGCCGTGCGGGTCAGGGTGAGGGTGTTGATCCGGCCGGTCCGCGCCACCCCGACCACGTACGTCGCGGACGGGCTGCCCCAGTTGCGCAGGACGTACTGCTGCGCGTCGTCGCCGAGCCGCTGGACGTGACGCACCGCCACCAGCTGGGTCTGCGGCATGGAGCACGCCGCGAACCAGCGGTTCGCCGCGGCGTACCCGTCGCGCGCGGCGTTCTCGTTGGTCGACAGCTCCATGCCCTGCGCGACCGCGAGCTGCGGCCTGCCCTGCCGGTGCCGGGCGGCGAAGTTGCGCACCAGCGCGGTCGCCGCCTTCGGGTCGGCGAAGGCCCGGCGCTGGCAGGGGAACGTCGTGCCCTGCTTGGGATCGGTGCCGGTGATCCGCCACGCCTGGCCGGGCACGGCGCGGTTCAGCTGGGCCTTCGAGACGAGGGATGCGGGAGTGATGTTCTCGTCCGGCGGGATCGACTCCCCGCCGGTCGCGGCCGCGGGCACCGACGTCAGCCGGTCGCCCGCCGCGGAGAGTGTCGGGCGGACGCCGTGGTCGTCGACGACCAGGAACCCGCTGCCGACGAGCGTGGCGACGACGAGGCCGGCGCCGGCCAGCACATGGGTACGCCGGCGCGCACTGCCGGCGCGACGGATGATCGTGGCGCGCGGCCAGCGCTGCCCGGCGCAGTGCTGGGCCAGACGCTCCAGCTGCGGCCGGACGGCCGTCGAGGGCACCTCCCGCTGCAGCGCGAACTGCGAGGTCGCGGTCTGGAGCCGCTTCTCGGCCTCGGCCAGGGGCAGCGCGACCTCCTGGGCCATCTCCTGGCGGGACGCCGACGTCAGCTGGGTGAGCAGTAGCGCCTTCCGCGAGAGCACGGGCAGCTTGGCGAGGGCGTCCAGAGTCGCCTTGACCTCGGGGTCGAGCCTGCGGTCGCGGTGCCAGATCCGGGCGGTGTGACGGCGCTGGGCGTGGCCCAGGACATGGGGGCGTACCCACGTCTCGGGGTCGTCGAGCCGCTTGATCTTCGACCAGTGGTGCCAGGCGGCGACGAACGTGTCGCGCACGGCTCCGCGAGACGCGGGCAGGTCGCCGGTGAGCGCGAAGGCCAGCACCAGCAGCCGGTTGCGGCTGTCGGCGTAGTAGGCGTCGAACCGGTCGGCGTCGGACATGGCGCCGACCACGGTACGAGGCGCCTGTTCACGCCGCCAATCGAGCCGCCACCGGCGTCCCGGCGTGGCAGCCCCGATCGCGCCGCTCACGCGGGCGATGATGAGCAGACCATGACCTCGCTGCTCCCGGCCCCGCGTCCTACTCGGCCGCCGCGCGGCGACCGCCGGGACGCCGCCCACCGGCGTCCTCTGGTCCTGCTCGGCGCCCTGGCCGGTGTCGGCGCGGCCTGCTCGACGCTGGTGGTGTGCCTCGCCGGCGGCGTCATCGGGTGGTTCCTCACCGATGCGGGTGCCCACGGCGCACCCCGAGACGGGCTCCGCGTGGGTGCGACGGGCTGGCTGATGGCGCACGGCTCCGGCGTCAACGTCGAGGGCGCCGCGATCACCGCGATCCCCCTGGGCCTGACCCTCCTGGCCGCCGTGGTGATCTGGCGCCTGGGACTCCGGCTGGGGGACTCCGTCTCGGGGCACGGACCGGATGCCGACGCCATCGCCGACGGGATGCGGGACTGGACCGTCGCCTCGGCCACCGGGGTCTTCACCCTCGGGTACGCCGTCGTCGTGGTCGTCACCCATCAGCTGGCTGCGACGCCGGCCACGGCTCCCTCGCTCGCCCGCACGCTGCTCTGGACGGTCGTCCTGTGCGGCGTCGTCGGTGGCGGCGCGATCGCGGTCGGGTCCGGTCGCGCCGCGATCTGGACGTCGTTCCTGCCGCTCTCGCTGCGCGCGGCGGCGGCCGCCGCCTGGCGCATCCTGATCGGGTACGTCGCGGTCTCGGCGCTCCTCCTCGGGGTTGCACTCCTCGTCGACTGGGACGGTGCGGTCAACGTCATGTCACAGCTGCACACGAGCCCCGGCGCGGCCACCCTCCTGATCGGGCTCTGCATCCTGGTGACGCCGAACGCCACCCTCTTCAGCGGCTCCTACCTGCTCGGCCCCGGCTTCGCGGTGGGCACCCACACCCTGGTCGCCCCGACCGGCGTGGTGCTCGGGGCACTGCCGATGTTCCCGCTCCTCGCGGCGCTCCCCGACGCCGGCCCGACGCCCGGCTGGACGGCCGGGCTCCTGGCCCTGCCACCGCTCGTGGCCGCCGTCGCCGTCTACCGCACCCTGCGGAGCTACCCGACGTCCCGGTGGGACGAGGCGGCACTGCGCGGGGCGGGTGCCGGCCTGGCCTGCGCGGTGGCGTTCGCGCTGCTGGCCGCCGTCTCGGGTGGTGCCGTGGGTCCCGGGCGGATGGCCGACGTCGGCCCGTTCGTGTTCCAGGTGCTCCTGCACGGGGTGGCCACGTTCGGCATCGGAGGTCTGGTGGGGTCCCTTCTGGCCACCGTTCGCCACCGCCGGTCGGCGCGGGACCAGCGGGTCGTCACCATCACCGGGCGGTAGCCGACCTCCAGCCGGGCGGAGCGCTCGGCCACGGGTGGAGAGGCCGCGCGCGTGCATGGTGCGGTCCTCCCCGAGACCTGGGTGACCTTCGGTCGACCAGACCCAGCCGTATGCGGTCCCAGGCTCCGGGACCGGTTCGCGCACACTCGCGAGCCGGACTCGTAGACTCGCGGCCGTGGTCGGGACCCAGCTGCGCGTCGTCGTCCTGGTGTCCGGCTCGGGCACGAACCTCCAGGCCCTGCTCGACGCCGCCGCCGACCCGGCCTACCCCGCGAGCGTGGTCGCCGTCGGGTCCGACCGGGACGGCATCGAGGGACTGGCTCGGGCCGAGCGGGCCGGCATCCCGACCTTCGTGCACCGGGTGAAGGACTTCGAGACACGGGCCGCGTGGGACGTGGCGCTGGCCGCGTCCGTCGCCGGGTTCGAGCCGGACCTGGTCGTCTCCGCCGGGTTCATGAAGCTGGTCGGCGAGGCGTTCCTCGCGGCGTACGCCGGTCGGTTCCTGAACACCCACCCGGCGCTCTCTCCGTCGTTCCCCGGCATGCACGCGCCCGCCGACGCACTCACGTACGGCGTGAAGGTCACCGGCTGCACGCTGTTCGTGGTCGATGCCGGCGTCGACACCGGCCCGATCGTCGCACAGTCGGCCGTGCCGGTCCGCGACGACGACACCGTCGAGACGCTGCACGAGCGGATCAAGACCGAGGAGCGCCGGATGCTGGTCGACGCCGTCGGCCGGATCGCCCGCGAGGGGTTCACCGTCGACGACCGCGTCGTGCGTTTCGGCGGCTGATCCCGGCCGGTAGGGTGTGGCCACACGACTGGCGCGGGTGGGCAACCACCGGGGAGTGACGTCACCGAGCATCGACCGCCTGGGTGCCCGGACCAACCCTCGACCCAGCGCAGGAGTGACCCGTGAACGACCGGATCCCGATCAGGCGCGCCCTGGTCTCCGTGTACGACAAGACCGGCCTGGACGACCTCGTCCGCGGCCTCGCCGAGGCCGGCGTGGAGCTGGTCTCGACCGGTGGCTCGGCCGCCCGCATCGAGTCGCTGGGCCTGCCGGTGACCAAGGTCGAAGACCTCACCGGCTTCCCCGAGTGCCTCGACGGCCGGGTGAAGACGCTGCACCCCAAGGTGCACGCCGGCATCCTCGCCGACCGGCGCCTCGACTCCCATGTGCGGCAGCTGGCGGAGCTCGGCGTCGAGCCGTTCGACCTGGTGGTCTCCAACCTCTACCCGTTCGTCCAGACCGTCGCCTCGGGTGCCTCTCCGGACGACTGCGTCGAGCAGATCGACATCGGCGGGCCCTCGATGGTCCGCGCGGCGGCGAAGAACCACCCCTCCGTCGCGATCGTGACCTCGCCCGACCGCTACGCCGACGTCCTCGCGGCACTGGCCGCCGGCGGCTTCACGCTCGAGCAGCGCCGGCGCCTGGCCGCGGAGGCCTTCGCGCACACCGCGGCGTACGACGTCCAGGTGGCGTCGTGGATGGGCAACGTGCTCGCCGACACCGGCGACGGCACCGGCTTCCCGGCGTTCACCGGGGCGACCTGGCAGCGCAAGGAGATGCTCCGCTACGGCGAGAACCCGCACCAGCCCGCGGCCCTCTACGCGCACTGGCGCGGCGGGCTGGCCGCGGCCGAGCAGCTCCACGGCAAGGAGATGTCCTACAACAACTACGTCGACGCCGACGCGGCGCGACGCGCGGCGAACGACTTCGCCGAGCCGGCGGTGGCGATCATCAAGCACGCCAACCCGTGCGGCATCGCGACCGGCGCCGACGTCGCCGCGGCCTACGTCCGTGCCAACGACTGCGACCCGACGTCGGCCTTCGGCGGCGTGATCGCCGTCAACCGGCCGGTGTCCGTCGCGATGGCCGAGGCGATGCGCGAGACCTTCACCGAGGCGGTCGTCGCGCCGGCGTACGACGAGGGCGCGGTCGAGGTGCTGCGGTCCCTGCCCCGCGGCGGCAAGAACATCCGGGTCCTGCGGTGTGCGGTCGACGAGCATCCCGACCCGGTCGAGCTCCGGGGGATCTCCGGCGGGGTGCTCGTGCAGCGCGTCGACCGCGTCGACGCCCCCGGCGACGACCCGGCGACCTGGACGCTGGCCACCGGCGACGTCGCTCCGGCCGACGTGCTCGCGGACCTGGCGTTCGCCTGGAAGGCCTGCCGCGCGGTGAAGTCGAACGCCATCCTGCTCGCCCACGACGGCGCGGCTGTCGGCATCGGGATGGGTCAGGTCAACCGCGTGGACTCGTGCCGCCTCGCGGTCTCGCGGGCGGGGGAGCGGGCGTCCGGCTCGGTGGCGGCCTCCGACGCCTTCTTCCCGTTCGAGGACGGCCCGCAGATCCTGATCGACGCCGGCATCCGGGCGATCGTCCAGCCGGGAGGGTCGGTCCGCGACGAGCTCACGATCAAGGCCTGTCAGGATGCGGGCGTGACGATGTACGTCACCGGAACCCGCCACTTCTTCCACTGAACGGGACGCCCCATGACCGCACGCATCCTCGACGGGACCGCGACCCTCCGCACCATCAAGGCCGAGCTGGCCGAGCGGGTGGCCGCGCTGAAGGAGCGCGGCATCACGCCCGGCCTCGGCACGGTCCTGGTCGGTGACGACCCCGGCTCGCACTGGTACGTCGGCGCCAAGCACCAGGACTGCGCCTCGATCGGCATCACCTCGATCCGCCGCGACCTCCCGGCGACCGCGACGCAGGCCGAGGTCGAGGCGGTGATCGACGAGCTGAACGCCGACCCCGCCTGCACCGGGTTCCTCGTTCAGCAGCCGACCGGGCTGGACGAGTTCGCCCTTCTGTCCCGGGTCGACCCGGCCAAGGACTGCGACGGGCTGCACCCGGTGAACCTCGGCAAGCTGGTGCTCGGCGAGTCGGGACCGCTGCCCTGCACGCCGGTCGGCGTGATCGAGCTGCTGCGCCGGCACGACGTCGAGATCGAGGGGGCCGAGGTGGTGGTCGTCGGCCGCGGGATCACGGTCGGACGACCGCTCGGCCTGCTGCTGACCCGTCGTACCGAGAACGCCACGGTGACCCTGTGCCACACCCGCACCCGCGACCTCGCCGGGCACGTGCGCAGGGCCGACATCGTCGTCGCTGCGGCCGGGGTGCCGGGCATCGTCACCGCCGAGATGGTCAGGCCCGGCGCGGCGGTGCTCGACGTCGGCGTCTCGCGGGTGGACGGGAAGATCGCAGGCGATGTGGCGGCCGACGTGGCCGAGGTCGCGGGCTGGGTCTCGCCCAACCCGGGCGGCGTCGGGCCGATGACGCGGGCGATGCTGCTGGCCAACGTCGTGGCGATCGCGGAGGAGGCGGCACACTGAGGGACGTGGAGCTGCGCGAGCCCGACCCGGGACCCGACATCGACCCGCCGGTCGACGACGTGCCCGCCGAGTCGGCGGAGCCACAGGGCAGGCGCTACCCGTCGACGATCGGCGGGGCGTGCTACCTCGTGGTGCTGATCGTCTCGGCGGTCGGTCTCGCGATCGTCACCCAGGGCACCTGGCGGCTCGGCGTGAAGTGGATCGCCGCCGCACTGCTCTTCGGCGCCCTCGTGCGGCTGGTGATCCCGGCCCAGCAGGCGGGCATGCTCGCCGTGCGCCGCCGCTCGGTCGACGTCGTGATCCTCGCGGTGGCCGGCGTCGCCCTCTGGATCCTCTCCACGAGCATCCCCAACCAGCCCCCGCTCTGACCCGCTCTGAACCGGGGCGACCCCCGGTCGGGAGCGGGGGTCAGATCAGGCCGAGCTCGGTGACGGCCTGCTTCTCCTCGGCGAGCTCGGCGACGGTGGCGTCGATGCGCTCCCGGGAGAAGTCGTCGATCTCGAGGCCCTGGACGACGGACCAGTCGCCGTTCGAGGTGGTCACCGGGAACGACGAGATCAGGCCCTCCTGCACGCCGTAGGACCCGTCCGAGCGGACGGCCATCGAGACCCAGTCCCCCTCGGCCGAGCCCTGCAGCCAGTCGCGGGCCGCGTCGATGGTCGCGGAGGCGGCCGAGGCGGCGGACGACGAGCCGCGGGCCTCGATGATCGCGGCACCACGTTTGGCAACGGTCGGGATGAAGATGTTCGCGAGCCAGTCCTGGTCGTCGACGAGCTCGGCGGCGTTCTTCCCGGCGACCTCGGCGTGGAACAGGTCGGGGTACTGCGTCGCGGAGTGGTTCCCCCAGATCGTCATCCTCTTGATCTCGGTCACGGCGGCGCCGGTCTTCTGCGCGAGCTGCGAGATCGCGCGGTTGTGGTCGAGCCGGGTCAGCGCCGAGAACCGCTCCTGGGGGATGTCCGGCGCGTTCGTCATCGCGATCAGGGCGTTGGTGTTGGCGGGGTTGCCGGTCACCCCGATGCGTACGTCGTCCGCCGCCACCTTGTTGAGAGCCCGGCCCTGGGCGGTGAAGATCGCGCCGTTGGCCTCGAGCAGGTCGCTGCGCTCCATCCCAGGACCCCGCGGGCGGGCGCCGACCAGCAGCGCGAGGTTCACACCGTCGAAGATCTGTTCGGGATCCGCGCCGATCTGGACGCCGGCGAGGGTCGGGAACGCGCAGTCGTCGAGCTCCATGACCACCCCCTCGAGCGCCTTCAGAGCCGGCTCGATCTCGAGCAGCCGCAGCTCGACCGGGCGGTCCGCCCCGAGCAAGGACCCGCTCGCAAGACGGAACAGCAGGCTGTAGCCGATCTGGCCGGCGGCGCCGGTGACGGCGACCTTGAGCGGGGTTGAGCTCACGGGACTTCTCCTCCACGGATCCTGGACGAAGGACGACGTTGGTGACGCTAGCAGCGGAACGGAGGTCGGCTTCCGCCGGGCTGGCATGCTGCTGGCATGACGCGCGCGGGAGCCTGGGGGGTCCGCGCGGCGGCCACGCTGGCCGCGCTGACGCTCGCCCCGGCCGCCCTCAGCGGGTGCGGTGCGTCACCCACGCCGCTCGGGCCCGCTGGCGTCGACGGGCTCACGATCCCGACGCCCAGCCCACGCCCGGCGGACTTCGCCGGGCGCGCCGAGAACCCGTGGTTCCCGCTCCGGTCGGGGACCCGGTGGGTCTATCGCCAGTACACGCCGACCGGCTCGCGCACCGTGGTCGCGACGGTGCTCCCCGGTCCGCGGGACATCGCGGGAGTCCCCACCACCGCCGTCCGCTGGCAGGTCCGCACCGGGCTGCACGACCGCACCGCGATGGTGCGGTGGTACGCCGTGGACATCGCCGGGAACGTGTGGTGGTTCGGTCAGCGGGTGCTCGCGCACACACCACGGCTCGACCGCCTCGCCCCGGCGTCCTGGCTGGCCGGGCGCGACGGCGCCCGGGCGGGCCTGGTCCTCACCGACCCGCCGCGGCTGGGCGACGGCTACTTCAACGCCCTCCAGCCGGGCGTGGTCGAGCGTCGCTCCACCGTCGTCTCCCTCACGGCCACGGTCGCCACCACGGGGCACACGTTCCGGCACACGATCGCCACGCGGGACCTGAGCGCCCTCCATCCCTTGCACGTCGTGCAGTCCTACTACGCGCGGGGGCTGGGCCTGGTCGCACAGCAGGACACCGTGGCCACCTCCAGCAGCATGTCGCTGATGCGGATGCGCCGCGGCTGACCGGCCCCTGCTGCGTCGACCCCGGTTTGCCGCACCTCCGCACCGCTGACTAGCGTCCAGAGCGTGTCCGAGACTCCCGCGATCATCTACACCCACACCGACGAGGCACCGCTGCTGGCGACGTACTCCTTCCTGCCGATCATCCAGGCGTACGCCGGACAGGCGGGCGTTCCGGTCGAGTCGCGTGACATCTCACTGGCCGGGCGGATCATCGCCCAGTTCCCCGATCGGCTCTCCGACGAGCAGCGGCTCGACGACGCGCTGACCGAGCTCGGCGAGCTGGCCAAGCGCCCCGAGGCGAACATCATCAAGCTGCCCAACATCTCGGCCTCGATCCCGCAGCTGAAGGCCGCGATCGCCGAGCTCCAGCAGCAGGGCTACGACCTGCCGGACTACCCCGACTCCCCGGCGACCGACGAGGAGCAGGGCTGGCGCGCCCGCTACGACCGGGTCAAGGGCAGCGCCGTCAACCCGGTCCTCCGTGAGGGCAACTCCGACCGCCGCGCGCCCGCGTCGGTCAAGGGCTACGCCCGCACCCACCCCCACTCGATGGGCGCCTGGAGCCCCGACTGCCGGACCAACGTCGCGCACATGACCGCCGACGACTTCCGGTCGTCGGAGAAGTCGGTCGTCGTCGAGCGCGCGGGCGAGCTGCGGGTCGAGCTGGTCGCCGACGACGGCACCACCACCGTGCTGCGCGACTCGATCCCCGTGCTGGAGGGCGAGGTCGTCGACGCCACCGTGATGCGGGTCGCACCGCTGCGCGAGTTCCTCACCGACCAGATCCGGCGGGCCAAGGACGAGGGTGTGCTGTTCTCGGTACACCTCAAGGCCACCATGATGAAGGTCTCCGACCCGATCATCTTCGGCCACGTCGTCCGTGCGTTCTTCCCCCAGCTCTTCGCCGAGTACGGCGAGCAGCTCGCGGCCGCCGGGCTGTCGCCCAACGATGGTCTCGGCGGCATCCTGTCCGGCATCGAGTCGCTCTCCGACGGGCCGGTCAAGCAGGGCATCAAGGCGGCCATCGACGCCGGGTTCGCGGCCGGACCGCCGCTCGCGATGGTCGACTCCGACCGCGGCATCACCAACCTCCATGTCCCCTCCGACGTGATCGTCGACGCCTCGATGCCCGCGATGATCCGCACCAGCGGGCACATGTGGGGTCCCGACGGCCAGGAGGCCGACACCCTCGCGGTGATCCCGGACTCGTCGTACGCCGGCATCTACCAGGTGGTCATCGACGACTGCCGTGCCCACGGCGCCTTCGACCCCGCCACCATGGGCTCGGTGCCCAACGTCGGCCTGATGGCCCAGGCGGCCGAGGAGTACGGCTCCCACGACAAGACCTTCGAGATCCCGGCCACCGGCCAGGTGAGGGTGATCGACCAGGACGGCGCCGTCCTGATCGAGCACGCGGTGGCCGCCGGTGACATCTGGCGGGCCTGCCAGACCAAGGACGTCCCGATCCGCGACTGGGTCCGGCTCGCCGTCGAGCGCGCCCGGGCCACCGGAGTGCCCACGGTGTTCTGGCTCGACGCCGACCGTGCCCACGACGCCCACCTGATCGAGAAGGTCCGTGCCTACCTGCCCGACCACGACACCGACGGGCTCCAGATCGAGATCATGAGGCCGACCGACGCGATCGCGTTCTCGCTCGAGCGCATCCGCCGGGGCGAGGACACGATCTCGGTGACCGGCAACGTGCTTCGCGACTACCTCACCGACCTGTTCCCGATCCTCGAGCTCGGCACCAGCGCGAAGATGCTGTCGGTGGTCCCGCTGATCAACGGCGGAGGTCTGTTCGAGACCGGTGCGGGCGGATCCGCGCCCAAGCACGTGCAGCAGCTGGTCAAGGAGGACTACCTCCGCTGGGACAGCCTGGGTGAGTTCCTGGCGCTGGCCGCCTCCTTCGCCAAGTACGCCGCGGCCAACGACAACCCGCACGCGCAGATCCTCGGCGAGACGCTCGACCGGGCCACCGGCACGTTCCTGAACGAGAACAGGTCGCCCGCCCGCCGGATCGGCTCGATCGACAACCGCGGCTCGCACTTCTACCTGGCGATGTACTGGGCCCAGGAGCTCGCCCAGCAGGACGACGATCCGGAGCTGGCGGCGGCGTTCAAGGGGCTGGCCGAGACGCTCGCCGAGCACGAGCAGACCATCAACGACGAGCTGATCGCGGTCCAGGGTCACCCGGTCGACCTGGGGGGCTACTACCGACCCGACGCCGTCTCGGCCTCGAGCGTGATGCGCCCGTCGCCGACCTTCAACGACGCCATCGCCTCCCTCGGCTGAGGCCGGTCACCGGCCGTCGTGGAGTTCTCGATGCGGTCCGGTGGCCCCAGACTGGTAGCAGCATGACGACGACCACCCCGGCGGCCGACACCCGCACCACGAGCTTCGTCCTCTCGCTCCTCGCCCTGGCCATGGGCGGGTTCGCGATCGGGACGACGGAGTTCATGGCGATGGGCCTGCTGCCCCAGGTCGCGGACGGCGTCGACGTGTCGATCCCGTCCGCCGGCCACCTGATCTCGGCGTACGCCCTCGGAGTGGTGGTCGGCGCGCCCGTCCTCGCCTTCTTCGGCGCGCGGCTTCCCCGGCGTGGGCTGCTCGTCGCCCTGATGACGGCGTACGCCGCGGCGAACGCGCTCAGCGCGGTGGCCGGCAGCTTCGGGCTGCTCCTCCTGTCCCGGTTCCTCGGCGGGGTGCCGCACGGCGCCTACTTCGGCGTCGCGTCCCTCGTCGCGGCCAGTCTCGCGCCGCGTGGGCGCGAGGGCCGCGCGGTCGCGATGGTGATGATCGGCCTCTCGGTCGCCAACGTCGTCGGCGTCCCGGCCGCCACCTGGATGGGACAGACCCTCGGCTGGCGCTCGGCGTTCTGGGTCGCCGCGGCGCTTGCGATGCTGACCGCCGCCCTGGTGACGTTGTTCGTGCCGTCCTGCCCGGGTGACGCCGACGCCACCGGCCGCCGCGAGCTGCGACTTTTCGCAGAGCCGCAGGCGTGGCTCACCCTGCTCGCCGGTGCGATCGGCTTCGGCGGCATGTTCGCCCTGTACTCCTACATCGCGAAGGTGGTCACGGAGGTCGGCGGCCTCGAGGACGGCGCCGTACCGGTGTTCCTCCTGGCGTTCGGTCTCGGCATGGTCGCCGGCACCTTCGTCGCCGGGGCGCTGGCGGACTGGTCGGTCTTCCGCTCGCTGCTCGGCTCGTCGCTGGCCATGGCGGTCCTGCTGTTGACGTACGCCGCGCTGGCTCCGGCCGGCTGGTGGGCGCTCATCCCGGCGTTCCTGGTCGCGGTCGCCTCGTCGGTGCTGGTGGTGAACCTCCAGCTGCGGCTGATGTCGGTCGCCGGCGAGGCCCAGACCCTCGGCGCGGCGATGAACCACTCGTCGCTCAACATCGGCAACGCGCTCGGTGCCTGGATCGGCGGCCTGGTGATCGCGGCAGGCTGGGGATACCGGGCACCGGCGGTGGTGGGCGCGGGCCTGGCCCTGGCCGGCCTCGGGGTGCTCCTGCTCTCGGCGACGTCCGCGCGTCGTACCGCGGCCGCCGAGTCGGCCTGACCTCGCGTCGACCGACGGGTTGCTCGGGCCCGGTCGCCCGGTCGCCCGGTTGCCCAGCTGCCCGGTGGCTCAGTCGCCCGGTTGCGGGCAGGTCCCGCCTGGCTGCTGGTCGTCGGGGATCACGTCGAAGTCCGAGGTGAGCACGTAGGCGCCCGCCTGCGGGGCGTGCAGCATCGTCCACTGCCCGTTCTGCGACAGGCATCCCGGGGCGCGCACGCCGGCCGACACCGGCTGGGAGCCGTCCAGGACCGCGAGGTGGTCCGACCACCGCACCTGGATCGGCACCCGCGCCCGGTGCGGCACCCAGAGCCGTAACTGGTTGCCGTCCACCGAGAGCACGCGGGCGTGGCGGGCCAGCGGCGCGGAGCCGATCACCTGGTAGAGCTTCCAGTCCTGGTTGCGCCAGACCTCGCGCAGGTAGGGCAGGCCGCCGGCGATCAGCTTCGCCTCGTCCACCGAGGCGAAGTCGAGCTTGGCATCGGGGACCGCGACGTACGCCACCGCGAGCTCGTCGAGCCAACGCCGGTAGGACGCGGCGTTCAGGGCGTCGTCCTTGTAGAAGATGGGGTTGTCCGTGACGTCGGCCTGTCGCTCCCACCCGCGGGCGACCGGCATCGACTCGCCGACGTAGCGGGCCGCGCCCTTGCTATCCGGCTCGACGACCTCGACCCGCTGGCCGATCGAGGCGTCGGTGTTCATCCGCTGGTGGAGCTGCCCCAGGAGCGGCGTGTAGTACGCCGCGGACGCCGAGGGCGAGTCGGCCTCGGCGAGCTGCCAGGTCACGTCGACGGCCGGGAAGACCAGGGCGAGCGCGGTCAGGGCCACGACATGACGATCGGGGCGGTGGCCGTAGCCGACGATCAGCGGCGCGGCGAGCAGCCACACCATCCGGGTGAGGTTCAGCCCGACGCTGTTCGGGACGACCATGCAGGCGACCAGGCCGATCGCCACGATCACCGCGCCGACCCGGATGGTGCGCTCACGACAGGCGACCACGACCAGGGCGAGCCCGAGCAGGGCCAGGAACATCTGTCCCGGCGGCGAGCCCATCACACCGGGGTTGTGGAACAACAGCCCCAGCGTGCCCAGCGAGGCGCCGGTGGCCGCGCCGGTGACCAGCGCCTCGCGGCGGCGGCTGGGGTCGGACAGCAGCACGGCCGCGGCGACGATGCCGGTGAACAGGCCGGCCAGCGGGCTGCCGAGCACGCTGACCACCGTGGCCGCTCCGGCGAGCCACGGATGGCGACGGGCCACGGCGAGGACCGCGACCATCGCCGCGGCGAGCCCGACCAGGAAGGTGATCCGCCCGCCGAACAGGTTGAGCAGCACGCTGGCGGCGAACACCACGCTGGCTGCACGAGGGCGCGCCGAGTCGCGCAGGAGGATGTGGGCGATCACCATGCAGATCGCCGAGGCCAGGGCGCCGGTGGTGGCCACGCCGATGGTGGCCATCAGCCCCGGCGCGATCACCGAGTACGTCGGCAGCTCGAGGCCGCCGTACCACCCCGGCCACCACGAGACGTTGCCGACCTTCTCGAAGATCGCCGCGCGCGTCGCCTGCGCGGCGAAGTCGGGGACCGGCGGGACGAGGATCAGGTAGAGCGCCAGTCCGACCGCGGGGACGAACCACGTGAGCATGCGGCGGGTCCGCAGCGATGAGATCGCGCGCGGCATGCTCACGACACTCCACCTCCCCAGGTCTTGTGACATTGTGCCAAGGAGGGCCGTCCGACCAGAAATCTCGCGGCGTGGGTCACCGGCGGCGGGACGCCCGCCACTCGTCGATCATCACGTCGTAGAACACCGCGTCGGCCGGGCCGCTGCGGATCCTGGTGCCGAACCGCTCGGTGCCCCAGGCGACGAGTCCGTTGGCCTCGATCACGTGCCGCGACGCCGTGTTGCCGACTGCGGCCGCGCCGATCACGCGCCGTACCCCGAGGTCCTCGAACGCGTAGTCGACGACGCGCGCCATCGCCCGGGTCATCACGCCGCGACCACGGGCGTCGGGATGCGCCCAGAAGCCGATCTCGAGCTCGAGCTCCGGGGTGTAGTGGAAGAAGCTCACCGACGCCAGCACGACGTCGTCGGCCGGATCGACCACGGCCCAGGCCACGCTGTCACCGGTGGCCCGGTTCTCGCGCTGGTGCTCCAGCCAGGCGCGGGCGTCCGACTCGCCGTACGGGTGAGGCATGGTGCCGAGCCAGGTCTGCGTGCGCTCGTCGGAGCAGGCCTCGACGATCCGGGGCACGTCCGAGTCGCGCCAGGGTCGCAGGCGCAGCCCGTCGGCCTCGAGCACCGGCACCTCCAGCCAGGTCCCCTTCGGCGCCCGGTCGTCGGTGGCGAGCAGGGTGCCGACCCAGGCGTCGCGCAGCTCACCGCGCTGGGGGAGTGCGGCTCGGATCGTGCCCTCGAGCGCGAACCCGAGCCGCCAGGCCAGCTTGCGCGAGGCCCAGTTGCCCTTGTTCGCGCGCCAGACGATCACCCGCGCGTCACGCTCGGCGAACCCCCAGTCGACCAGGAGCCGTACGGCGCGCGTCATCGCGCCGGTGCCGCGCACCCACGGGTGCGAGCCGTAGGCGACCTCGACCCGGCCCTCGCCCTCGTCGCGGAGCTCGACGGTCCCGGCGTACCGGCCGTCCACCTCGACCGCGAAGCCCCACGTCGTCCCGTCGGCCCAGCCCTGCGGCATCAGCTCGGTGACGAACCGGCGGGCGTCCGCACGGGTGTACGGCAGCGGCACCGTCGTCCACTGCTGGCTGACCGGGTCCTGGCACTGCTCGAAGGCGCCCTCGGCGTCGTCCTCGCGATGGGCGCGCAGGGTGACGGTGCCGTCGGTGAGGGTGGGGATCCGAGTCATGCGGGCACCCTGCCAACCGCGGTCGGAGACCGGCAACCGGGTATTGCGGACCCTCGCCGGACCTAACCCGCGAAGGTCCGCCTCGTTGTCCGGGCATGCGCACGGTGGCGTACGGCGTGGTCCTCGCCGTCTGGCTGTCGCTGGCCCCGGCGTTCCTGGCTCGGGCACCTTCCGAACGGGTCGAGCCACGCCCGCCCGGGGAGCGGCACGGCCTGCGGGACCGGGCACCGGGCCTGACACAATGCGCCCCATGCCCAGTGCCACCACGTCACCGGAGCTGACCGTCCCCGACGTGACGTCCGGTGCCAAGCCGCGCGTGCTGTCCGGCATCCAGCCGACCGCCGACTCGTTCCACTTCGGCAACTACCTCGGTGCCCTGCGGCAGTGGGTGGACCTCCAGCGCGAGCACCAGCCCTTCTTCTTCATCGCGGACCTGCACGCGATCACCGTCGAGCAGGACCCGAGGGTCCTCCGCGAGCGCACCCTCCGCGCCGCCGCGCAGCTGGTGGCGATGGGCATCGACCCCGGGCGGTCCGCGATCTTCGTGCAGAGCCAGATCCCGGCCCACGCCCAGCTGGGCTGGGTGCTGCAGTGCCTGACCGGCTTCGGCGAGGCCCGGCGGATGACGCAGTTCAAGGACAAGTCGGCCAAGGGCGGCGAGGGCGCGGCCAGCGTCGGGCTCTTCACCTACCCGGTGCTCCAGGCCGCGGACATCCTGCTGTACCGGCCCCACTACGTGCCCGTCGGCGAGGACCAGCGCCAGCACCTCGAGCTGACCCGCGACCTCGCGCAGCGCTTCAACCACCGCTACAAGAAGACGTTCCGGGTTCCCGAGCCGTACATCCTCAAGGCGACGGCGAAGATCACCGACCTGCAGGAGCCCACCGCGAAGATGTCGAAGTCGTCGTCCTCGCCGGGCGGCATCATCGAGCTCCTCGACGACCCGTCGGTCAACGCCAAGAAGATCCGCTCGGCCGTGACCGACTCCGGCACCGAGATCCGCTTCGACCCCGACCAGAAGCCCGGCGTCTCCAACCTGCTCACGATCTACTCCGCCCTCACCGACCGCGCGGTCGGCGATCTCGAGCAGGAGTACGACGGGCGCGGCTACGGCGCGCTCAAGCAGGACCTCGCCGACGTGGTGGTCGAGTTCGTGACCCCGTTCCGCGACCGCACCCTCGAGCTGCTGGAGGACCAGCAGGCGCTGATGGACATCCTGGAGGCCGGACGCGTCGAGGCGTCGGCCATCGCCGAGACCACGCTGCGCGACGTGTTCCAGCGCGTCGGCTTCGCCGCCGCCCGCCCGACGGGGCTCTGAGGAGGACCGGGTGCCGACCATCGGAGTCTCCCTCGCCGTGCCGGAGCCCTGGGGCAGCCGGCTGCAGGAGTTCCGGGTCGCCAACGGCGACTCCCAGGGCTCCACGATCCCGACCCACATCACCCTCGTCCCGCCCGTCGAGGTCGCCTCGTCCCGGCTCGGCGACGTGGAGCAGCATCTCGAGGAGGTCGCGGCACGGTGCCCGGCGTACCGGGTCCACCTGCGGGGCTCCGGTACCTTCCGGCCCGTCTCGCCCGTGGTGTTCGTGAACCTGGTCGAGGGCATCTCCCAGACGGAGGGGCTGGCCACGGACTGCCGGCGTGGACCGCTCGCGCTCGAGCTCGAGTTCCCGTACCACCCGCATGTGACCGTGGCCCATCTCCCGGACGACGTGCTGCTCGACCGGGCCTTCGAAGGGCTCGCCGCGTTCGACTGCGCGTTCACCGTGGACGCCTTCCACCTCTACGTGCACGACCCCGATCTGGGCTGGAAGGCGACCCGCGACTATCCGCTCACGGGCGACATCGGCTGATGGCCTCGCCGCTGGCGCGTGCGCGGGCGGCTGTCGAGCGAGCGCGAGCGAGGTCGCCGATGCTCGACCACGGGGTCCGGATGCAGCAGCACTACGGCCGCGTGAACGCCGGCTCACAGGCCGGCGCCGTCACCTACTTCGCGTTCCTCTCCTTCTTCCCGATCCTGGCCCTGGCGTTCTTCGTCGTGGGCTGGATCGCCCGCTACTTCCCGGACGCGCAGGAGAACCTCGTCGAAGGCATCGAGCAGGTCCTGCCGGGGATGATCGGGACCCAGGAGGGCCAGATCTCGCTGGAGGCCATCCAGCGAGCTGCCGCGACGGTGGGGCTGATCGGGCTCGTCACGCTGATCTACTCCGGCCTGGGCTGGCTCTCGGGCATGCGCACCGCGCTGCAGGTCGTCTTCGAGCTCCCGCGCAACCGCAAGCCCAACTTCCTCATCGGCAAGCTGCGCGACCTGGTCACGCTGGCCGTGGTGGGCATCACGCTGCTGGTGAGCGTCGCCGTCAGCGGCGTCGTCACGCGCTTCTCCACCCAGGTCCTCGACCTGGCCGATCTCGACCACGACCTGTCCTGGACGGTCGAGGTCGGGGGTGTGGTGGTCGCGTTGGTCGCCAACACGCTGCTGTTCTTCGTGCTCTTCACGGTCCTCGCCCGCCCGCGCATCCCGGACCGGGCGCTGTGGCAGGGCGCGCTGCTCGGGTCGGTCGCCTTCGAGATCCTCAAGCAGCTCTCCAGCCTCCTGCTCAGCGCGACCCAGCGCAGCCCGGCCTTCCAGGCGTTCGGGATCGCGCTGATCCTGCTGATCTGGATCAACTACTTCTCCCGCGTCGTCATGTACGCGGCCGCGTGGGCGTACACCGCGCCCAGCGCACGCACCGCCCGTGAGCGGGAGAGCCGCCCGATCCCGCCCGGCGCGATGGCTCTCCGCGGGCGAGTCGCGGCGTCGCGCGCCGGCGTGCCAGTGCGAACCGACGCGCCGGACGTCGCGCCGAGACGCTCGCGGTCGGCTCTCCGCGACCCGTGGCTCGCGTTCGGGGCCGGCGCTGCGACGGCCCTCGGTCTGATGGCCCTGCTGCGCCGTCGCCGCGACTGACAGGGGCGTCGTTCGATGGAAATCTCACACCACCCGGGTACGGCGACATCCCGGAACGCGCGATAGGTTTCTGTGTCGCCCGCGCCCCTCGGCGTCGGGTGCGCACGAGGCTCGGAGAGGATGGCGATGACAACTGGTGTGCACGGCCCCACCCGGGCCCGCATCGAGGCCAGGACGCTGCGGACTGACCGGTGGTGGCTGTACCCGCTCACCACGTTCGTCGTCTTCTTCGCCTTCGTGGTCTACGCGACGATCCGCGCGTTCCAGGGGAGCCACTACTACAGCAAGCCGTACCTCTCGCCGTTCTACTCGCCCTGTCTCGGCGACTGCGTGAAGGGCAGCTCCGACTTCGGCCAGCCGTTCCAGTGGTGGCCGCTCTCCGCGGCGCTGATCGTGCTGATCTTCCCGCTCGGCTTCCGGCTCACCTGCTACTACTACCGGAAGGCCTACTTCCGGTCCTTCTGGCTGAGCCCGCCGGCGTGTGCCGTCGCGGAGCCGCACACCTCCTACTCCGGCGAGACGAGGCTGCCGCTGATCCTGAACAACATCCACCGCTACTTCTGGTACGCCGCGGTGGGCGTCGCGCTGGTCCTCACCTACGACACGATCCTGGCCTTCGGTCCCGCCGAGGGCGAGTCGAGCGGCGTGCACATGGGCCTCGGCACGATCGTGTTCGTGGTCAACATCGTGCTGATCTGGCTGTACACGCTCTCCTGCCACTCCTGTCGACACATCGTCGGCGGCAAGCTGCGCCACTTCAGCAAGCACCCGGTCCGCTACCAGATGTGGAACTGGGTCTCGAAGCTGAACGCCGACCACGCCCGCTACGCCTGGCTCTCCCTGTTCTCCGTCGCGATCGCCGACCTCTACGTGGTGCTGATCTCCTCCGGCGCGTTCAACGACCCGAGGTTCTTTTGATCCCCACGACGCGCTTCGCTCCCATCGCTTCGCTCCCCCCGCGAACCAGGCCGCGGGGATCCCGAAAGGCCCGACATGACTGACGTGGAGACGCACCGGTACGACGTGGTGGTGATCGGCGCGGGCGGCTCTGGCCTGCGAGCCGCGATCGCCGCGCACGAGGCCGGGGCCAAGGTCGCCGTGGTCTGCAAGTCGCTCCTCGGCAAGGCGCACACGGTGATGGCCGAGGGCGGTGCCGCCGCCGCGCTGGGCAACCTGTGGCCCGACGACAGCTGGCAGGTGCACTTCCGCGACACCATGCGCGGCGGGAAGATGCTGAACAACTGGCGGATGGCCCAGCTCCACGCCCAGGAGGCGCCGGAGCGGGTCCTCGAGCTCGAGGACTGGGGCGCACTGTTCGACCGCACCAAGGACGGCCTGATCTCCCAGCGGGACTTCGGCGGCCACCGCTACGCCCGCCTGGCACACGTCGGCGACCGCACCGGCCTGGAGATGATCCGGACCCTCCAGCAGCGCACCGTCCAGCTCGGCATCGACGTGTACATGGAGTGCACGATCACCGACCTGATGCGGAACGACGGCAAGATCTCCGGTGCGTTCGGCTACTGGCGTGAGACGGGCTCGTTCATCGCCTTCGAGGCACCCGCGGTCGTGCTCGCCACCGGCGGGATCGGCAAGAGCTTCAAGGTCACCTCGAACTCCTGGGAGTACACCGGCGACGGGCACGCGATGGCGCTGCGGGCCGGCGCCACGCTGATCAACATGGAGTTCGTCCAGTTCCACCCGACCGGCATGGTGTGGCCGCCGTCGGTGAAGGGTCTGCTGGTCACCGAGTCCGTCCGGGGTGACGGCGGCATCCTGAAGAACTCCGAGGGCAAGCGGTTCATGTTCGACTACATCCCCGAGTTCTTCAAGGCGGAGACGGCCGACAACGAGGAGGAGGCCGACCGCTGGTACGAGGACAAGAAGAACAACCGCCGCCCTCCCGAGCTGCTGCCGCGGGACGAGGTCGCCCGGGCGATCAACTCCGAGATCAAGGCCGGCCGTGGCTCCGAGCACGGCGGCGTCTACCTCGACATCGCCTCGCGCCGTACCCCGGAGTTCATCCGCAAGCGCCTGCCGTCGATGTACCACCAGTTCAAGGAGCTCGCGGACGTCGACATCACCCAGGAGCCGATGGAGATCGGACCGACCTGCCACTACGTGATGGGCGGGGTGGAGGTGGACCCCGACACCGAGATGAGCGGCGTCGAGGGCCTGTACGCCGTCGGGGAGTGCTCCGGTGGCATGCACGGCTCCAACCGTCTGGGTGGCAACTCGCTGTCCGACCTGCTGGTCTTCGGCAAGCGCGCCGGCGACGCGGCCGCGGCGTACGTCGGGAGCCTGAGCGGTGACCGCCCGGCGCTCGCGGACTCCGACCTGGAGACCGCCGAGCGGCTGGCGCTCGCGCCGTTCGCGAGCCCGGGCTCCGGCACGGAGAACCCGTACACGATCCAGCAGGAGCTCCAGCAGACGATGAACGACCTGGTCGGCATCATCCGCGTCCGCGAGGAGCTGGAGAAGTCGCTCGGCGAGATCGAGAAGCTCAAGGAGCGCGCCCGGCACCTCCAGGTCGCGGGCGACCGGCAGTACAACCCGGGCTGGCACCTCGCCATCGACCTGCGGAACATGCTGCTGGTCTCCGAGTGCATCGCGAAGGCCGCGCTCGAGCGCGAGGAGTCGCGCGGCGGGCACACCCGCGAGGACCACCCCGGCTTCGACGACAGGTGGGGCACCCTGAACATCGCGCTCTCCATCAACACCGCAGGCGACGGCGTCGACCTCGCCACCCAACCGCTCCCGGTGATGCCGGACGACCTGGCCGCGTTCTTCGAGGAAGGGCACTGATCCGAGATGGCCTACACGCTGAAGATGAAGCTCTGGCGCGGCGACCGGTCCGGCGGCGACCTCCAGGACTACGACGTCGAGGTCGAGACCGGGGAGGTCGTGCTCGATGCGATCCACCGGGTCCAGGCCACCCAGGCCGGCGACCTCGCGGTCCGCTGGAACTGCAAGGCCGGCAAGTGCGGCTCGTGCAGTGCGGAGGTGAACGGGCGCCCGCGGCTGATGTGCATGGCCCGGCTCTCCGACTACGACCCGGCCGAGACCATCACGGTCACCCCGATGCGCACGTTCCCGGTGATCCGCGACCTCGTCACCGACGTCTCCTACAACTACGAGAAGGCCAAGGAGCTGCCGTACGCCGAGCTCCCGCCGCGCGACGCCGACGGCAAGCGCCGGATGATGCAGGAGGACGTCGAGCGCGGCCAGGAGTTCCGCAAGTGCATCGAGTGCTTCCTGTGCCAGAACACCTGTCATGTCGTCCGTGACCACGAGGACAACAAGGTGCACTTCGCCGGTCCGCGCTTCTTCCTGCGGTACGCCGAGCTCGACATGCACCCGCTCGACACCGTCGACCGTCGCGAGGTGACCAAGGAGCAGGCAGGACTCGGCTACTGCAACATCACCAAGTGCTGCACCGAGGTCTGCCCCGAGGGCATCCACATCACCGACAATGCGATCATCCCGATGAAGGAGCGCATCGTGGACAAGAGCTACGACCCGCTGGTGTGGCTCGGCAACAAGATCGGGTTCCGCGACAAGGACCGCGACAGCCGTACCGAGGCCTGACCCCGGACGCCGCACGGTCTTTGGTCCCGTCCGGGGTGGCGAACGTCCCACCGAGTGGCTCGTGCCGTCGCCGCACTCCTACCCTGGGGACATGACGGACGACGCGGCCGCTGAGGTCGTCGGTGGGCTCGATCAGCCGCCGGACCTGCAGCCCGAGCACGGCTCGCTGCGGCTTGCCGCTCCCGAGGACGACTGGTCCAGGGCGGACTGGGAGAAGGCGGCAGCGGCTGCGCTGCGGAAGTCCCGTCGCCTCCGTGACGACGATCCCGACGACGCCGTGTGGTCGGCGCTTGCCCGCACGACGTACGACGGCATCACGATCCCGCCGCTCGGCATCCCGGACCTGCTCGACGACCTCGCCACGTCGGGGCGGCCCACCCGCGCGGGGGGATGGGACGTCCGCACCAGGACCTCCGGGGACAGCGCGGCTGCCGTGCGCGACCTCGAGTCCGGCGCGACCAGCCTCTGGCTGCTCGCCGACGAGGCCGGGGCCGACCTCGCCGCGGCGCTCGACGGCGTCCGGCTCGACCTCGCGCCGGTCGTGCTCGAGTCGCCGACCCTCGAGCAGGCCGAGTCCCTGGTCGCGCTCGGCCCGCTGCACCCCGACAGCAACCTGGGTGCCACCGACGACGCCGAGGTCCCGGCCTTCGCCCGGCTCGGGATCCAGGCAGGCGTGCGGGCCGTGGTCGCCGACGCGACGACCGTGCACGAGGACGGTGCCTCCGACGGCCAGGAGCTCGGCTGGCTGCTCGCCCGGGGCGCTGCCCTGCTGCGCACGCTCGAGGCAGCCGGCGTCCCGGCGGAGCAGGGCTTCGGCCTCGTCGAGCTCCGGCTCGCAGCCACCGACGAGCAGTTCGCGACGATCGCGAAGCTCAGGGCGGCGCGGCGCCTCTGGGCGCGGATGGCCGAGCTGTGCGACGTGCCCGACCCGCGCACCCGGATCCACGCGGTGACCAGCCGCCCGATGACCAGTGCCTTCGACGTCCACCTGAACCTCCTGCGCGGCACGGTCGCCGCCTTCGGTGCCGGCGTGGGCGGCGCCGACGCGCTGACCGTCGTCCCGTTCGACGAGCCGACCGGCGAGGTCTCCGACCTGGCCCGCCGGATGGCCCGCAACACCAGCGCCCTGCTCGTGGCCGAGGCGCACGTCGCAGCCGTCGCCGACCCGGCCGGGGGCGCGTACGCCGTCGAGCGGCTCACCGACGACCTGGCCCGGGTGGCCTGGACGGAGCTGGGAGCGATCGAGACCGAGGGCGACGACGCCTTCGCA
>DATAOY010000048.1:0-12153 GCA_036265495.1 Nocardioides sp.
GTGATCACAGCCCCAGCTCGCGGCCGATCACCACGGTGCGGGCACGCGGCAGGGACAACTGGTCGGTCTGGTGTCGAGCAAGCCGGTTCATGGCGAGGAAGACACGCTGCCGCCAAGACGCCCACGACGCACTCCGCGACGCGGCCAGATGCAGCTCGGAGACGACGAAGACGACGCGCCCGGGTTCGAACGCCGACAAGAGCTCCGGCTCGGCCTCGATGGCGTCCCGGAGGATGTGTCCGACGTCGAGCCGCTCGGCGTAGCCGAGCACGACGGCCACGCCGGTCACGTCCCAGCACTCGGCACCCAGGCTGCGGACCTGAACCCTTGCGCGGTCCGGCTGCGCACTCGGGGTGTCGTCCACGTCCCAGCTCAGCAGCATCACGTGCTCGGGAACGAGGTGCGCGGTATCGAGCAGCGCCCGCACCGCCAGGGGGGCGACAGACGGGTCGTGTGTCAGGAACACCGCACATCCGTCGAGGCGGTGCAGGTCGCCGTCGCCGATCGTCCGCATCAGCTCGTCGACGGTGAGCTCCTCCTCGCGGAGCCGAGCAGCCACCCTGCCCTGACCCGACCACCACGTGTGCATCAGCATGAAGACGATCAGCCCGATCACCGCCGGCACCCAGCCACCCGCGACCAGCTTGGGCAGCGTTGCCGCGAACAGCACGGCCGCCACCAGCCCCGTCGCGACTCCGAGCACCAGGCGCGTCACGGGCGGGGGGTCCTGGCGAACGGCCCACACGACGTACAGAAGGACCGTCAGCACGACCGTTGCGCTGACGGTCACGCCGTAGGCGTTGGACAACCGGTCGGAGCTCCGGAACGCCACCACGACGAGCAGGACGGCCACCGCGAGCGTCCAGTTGGCGGCAGGCTGGTAGATCTGCCCCGGATGACGCCGAGAGGTGTGGATGGTCCGCAGGTCGGGAAGGAACCCGAGGCCACCGGCCTGGTGCAGCACGGTGAACCCGCCCGCAATGACCGCCTCCGACGCGATGATCGTGGCGCACGTCCCGAGCACGAGCACGGGGATCGTCGCCCACGACGGCACGACGCCGTAGAACGGGTTGTCCGACGACGACGGATCCCGCAGTACCGCAGCCGCCTCGCCCAGGTAGGCGAGCACCAGTGCCGGGAACACCAGGGCCCACCAGGCGGTGGCGATCGCGCGCCTTCCGAAGTGCCCCAGGTCGGTGTACAGCGCCTCGGCACCGGTCACCACCAGGACGATGGCCCCGAGGGTCAAGAACCCGGTCCGGGGATGAGCCGCAAGGAACGAGAGCCCCCACGTCGGAGAGAGCGCCTCCACCACCTGAGGGTCCCTGGCGAGCGACGCCAGACCACTGACGCCCAAGACCGAGAACCAGACCAGCATGACCGGCCCGTACGCGGCCCCGATCCGGCCGCTCCCGACGGGCTGGAGGAGAAAGACTCCCACCAGGATCACCAGGGCCAAGGGGACGACCAGGCTGCTCAACGACGGCGCCGCGACCTCGAGACCCTCCGACGCGGACAGCACCGAGATCGACGGGGTGAGGATGCTGTCACCGAGAAACAGGGCAGCACCGATCATGGCCGCGACACTCACCCCGGTACGCAGCCGTCCGCGCGCCACGCCTCGGCGGAGCAACGACGCGAGGGCGAGAACACCACCCTCCCCCATGTTGTCAGCCGTCAGGAGTACGGCGACGTGCAGGACCCCGACGACACTCACCAGCGCCCAGACCACCAGCGAGGTCACGCCGTACACATCGGCCCGCCCCGTGGCATCGGACTCGCTCAGGATGGCGCGCATGGCGTACAGGGGGCTGGTCCCGATGTCACCGAAGACGACCCCGAGCGCGCCGAGGGCGGCCACCGCCAGCGATCCCCTGAGACCCTGAGCACGTTGCCTCATGGCGAGAGCCGTACGGCCCGGGCCGACTCGCGCCTCGCGCTCACGCAGCCGCGCGGCGCCCCCTGTGTCGGCCTGCGGTGTTCCTCGACGAGATCGAGCGCCACGATCCCGGTGGCGACGGCCGCGCTCAGTAGCGCCGGACGACGACGCGCCGGCCGGAGCGCGGCAACCAGCACCATGCTCGCGGCATGGGCGAGCTCGACCGCCACGTCGACCCCTCGGGTGCGGGCACCCAGTGCGCCGTCCAATCCCGCCTGCAGGACCAGTCTGCCGCCCAGGATCCGCACGATCGGGACCGGGCGAGCGTCGGGACTCCCGACCGCACGGAGCACCCGATCGGGTGCGGCCAGGCAGACCGTTCCGAGCACGAGGCGGGCCACCGTGGCGCTCCTCATCGGCGGGCCCATCGGGCGACGGCGGCGCCGACCACCGCACCCGCTCCGAGGGCGGCCAGCATGCCGTGGTGCTGCGACGCCCAGACCTGGGGCGAGCGCGCGTGGGAGGTCTGGTCGAACAGGCCGTGCGCGCCGTAGTCGCGTCCGGACTCGCCGTCGGCCGGATCCCACAGGTTGGCCGGCTGGTCGGACGGCTTCTGCTGGTCGGTCTGCTGGGCGTCGAACCCGGTCCGCGCGAGGTAGCGGTCGAGCAGCCCCGGCGCCACCGCGTTCACGATCAGGGTGGCCGTCGTCGTCCCACCCACCCAGTACTCCCGACGGCGTGGATGGTCAGCGGCGTACAGGACGGCGCGCGCCGCGACCTCGGGCTGGTAGATCGGCGGGACCGGCTGCGCCTGGCGCGGGAGCTTGGAGAGGACCCAGGAGAACTGCGGCGTGTTCACCGCGGGCATCTGCACCATGGTGACCCGGACCTGGCTGCCCTCGTGCAGCAGCTCGGTGCGGAGCGACTCGTGGAAACCCTGGGTGGCGTGCTTGGCGCCGCAGTAGGCGCTCTGGAGCGGGATGCCGCGGTAGGCCAGCGTCGACCCGACCTGGACGATCGTGCCGCGGTCGCGGGGTTGCATCCGGCGGAGTGCCGAGCGCGTTCCGTTGACGAAGCCGAGGTAGGTCACCTGGGTGACCCGCTCGAACTCCTCCGGCTCGATGTCCACGAAGCGCGCGAACACCGAGGTGAACGCGACGTTGACCCACACGTCGATCTCACCGAGGTCCGCCTCCACTCGGTCGGCCACCTTGTCCACTGCTGCCGCGTCGGCCGTGTCGACGACGTACGTCGCGGCGCGGCCACCGAGCGCCTCGATGTCGCGTCGGGCCCCCTCGAGCCCGCGCGGACCCCGGGCCAGCAGCGCCACCGTGTCGCCGCGGTCGGCGAAGAGCCGGGCCGTCGCCCGGCCGATGCCGCCCGAGGCGCCGGTCACCACGACGACGCGAGGAGTGTCAGAAACCTTGGGCATGGGCGCTCCCGGAGATGTCGGTGGACAGGGTGTGTGCCGTCTCGATCAGCAGCGCGTGCACGAAGGCCTGTGGCAGGTTCCCCCGCAGCTGCCGTTGGACGACGTCGAACTCCTCGGTGAAGAGGCCGGGTGGGCCGAGTGCGCCTCGGTTGCGCTCGAACCATCGGACCGCGCCGTACGCGTCGCCCTGCTGGTGGCTGGCGATCGCGAGGTGGAAACCACACAGCAGGAACGCGCCCTCCGCCACGTCCAACGGGCCGGCCTCGTGCCGGAACCGGTACACATACCCGTCGTCGGTGAGGTCGTCGATCACCGCGCGCCAGGTGGCGACGCTCCGCGGGTCGTCGGACGGGACCGCACCCCGGATGGCTGGCAGCAGGAGTGCCGCGTCGACGTCAGGATCGTCCGGCGCCCGCTGCCACCTTCCGCTCGGGTGCACGCAGTCCCGGCTGGTGTCGGCGACGATGCGGTCGGCGAGCCCGGCCCACTCCGCGGCCCGATCCGGACGCCGGCTCGCGGCCGCTCGCAGCCCCGCGGCACACGTCAGCCGCGAGTGGGTCCAACGACGAGCGTCGAGCTCCCAGATCCCGGCATCCGGCTCCTGGTAGCGCTGCGTGATCGCCTCGACCGCCGCTTCGGCAGCCTTCCACCCGTCGGCGTCGAGTGCGTCGAGCCGGTCGGCTGCGCTGAACAGCAGCAGGGCCTCCCCGAACGCGTCGAGCTGGAACTGGCCGCGCACGCGGTTTCCGACGTACACCTCGGGCGCACCCGGGTAGCCCGGGAGGTCGAGGATCCGTTGGTCGGGCACGGGGTCGCCGTCGACCGTGTACGCCGGCATGAGGCCCGGACCGTCGTCGAGGAGTCGGTCGCGGACGAACGCGACCGCGCTGTCGAGCAGGTCTCCACCGCCAGCCGCCGCGATGGCATGGCCGACGAAGCACTGGTCGCGGATCCAGGCGTAGCGGTAGTCGTAGTCACGGCCCGCCTCGGAGCGCTCCGGGAGCGAGGTGGTCGCGGCGGCGACCATCGCGCCGCGGTGGCTGGTCAGGCCGGCCAGCACGGCCCAGGAGTGCTCGACGTCCCGCGGTGCGATCGAGTCGCGGTTCCTCGGAACGGCGGTGTCCCAGCCGTCCTCGGTGCGGTGCCAGAGCCGATCCACGTTCGGCAGGTCGTCGTCGAGCTCGGACGTCGAGATCTCGAGAACCAGGTCCTGGTGCTGGCCCTCACGGACGGACAGCTCTGCGTACACCGACCCGTCCGGTCCGCCGTCGACCTCCACGTCGTCCGGGATGCCCGTCCAGCGCAGCCGGAGCGGTCCGGTTCGACCCCACCAGACGCCTCCGTCGGTACGGCGCAGCCGCATACGCTCCGTGCCGAAGCCGGCCCGGCAGTCGAGCAACACGCTCAGCCGCGCATCGCCTCGCCGCGCCTCGACGCGTCGCAGGAGGACGATCCGGTCGCGATCTCCCGGGTAGGCCAGCGCGTCCCGCGTCTCGACCACCTGGGCCCCCACCACCCAGCGGCTCCGCCAGATCAGAGAGCCGGGCTCGTAGCTGCCGCCCCAGACGAACCGCTCCTCCGCCGGCCGCACCACGTAGGTACCGCGGCCACCGACCAGGTCGGAGAGGACCGCCTCGTCGTGCCAGCGCGGCGCGCACAGGAACGACACGTTGCCACGCGGCCCGACCAGCGCCCCGCGCTCCCCGTCCGCCAGCAGGGCGTAGTGGCGCAGGGTCTCCGGATGGACCGTGATCGGGTACGCGGTCACTGGTCGTGCAGCCATCGACGGTGCACGTCCTCCACGACCTCGGCCTCGGAACGGGTCGTGTCCGCGCCCGGGAACTCGTGCTCGTTCCCCTCCACGACGTCACGGAGCTGAGCCTTCGCCGACGCACCGTTGCGCACGTCGTAGAAGAATCCGCCGTACAGGCCCAGCACTCCGCCGATGATCAGGACGACGACGCCGGGCGCGGCCCAGGCCCAGGACTGGCCGATGATGCCGCCACCGACCAGGACCAGTCCCAGCACCATCACCACGAGCGCGATCCAGGTCCACCGTGGCCGAACGGTGTGCGTGGTCTCGTTCATCGGTTCCTCCTCGGTTCAGGCGACGCGGTATCGCGTCAGGTCGGGCTCCCGGACGGTCAGACCGTGACCGGGCGCGTCGGCTGGGGCGACCACGCCGCCCTCGGGTGCAGGGAAGCCGTCGAGGAAACGGCTCTCGATCCGGGCGTGGTCGAAGAACCACTCGAGGTGGCGCATGCCGGGTGTTGCCGCCGCGACAGGCAGGTGCAGCGACGGCGCGCAGTGGCCCGAGACCTCCAGGCCGTACGTCTCGGCCAGGGCAGCGATGCGGCGCCACTCGGTGTAGCCGCCGCATCGGGTCACGTCGACCTGCACGCAGTCCACGGTGTCGGCGGCGAGCAGATGGGTGAAGTAGGCCAGGCTGTCGCCGTACTCTCCGGCCGCGACGTCAGCCGCGCACGACTCACGGACTCGGCGCAGGCCGACGTGGTCGTCGGAGCTGACCGGCTCCTCGAACCAGACGACGCCGAGCTCGTCGAGCCGACCGGCGACGCGCACGGCCTGCTGGACGTCGTAGCCGCCGTTGGCGTCGACGTACACCTCGACGTCTGCCCCCACCGTCTGCCGGGCCAGGGCGACGCGGTCGAGGTCGCGACGTTCGCTCGTCCCCCACGACTCCCCGATCTTGAGCTTCACCCGCGGGATGCCCTGCTCCACCCAGCCGGTGAGCTGTTCCCGCAGTCGGGACTCGGGGTCCGTGGTGAAGCCGCCGCTGCCGTAGATGCGGACGCTGCCGTGGACCGGACCGAGCAGCTGGTGCAGCGGGACGTCGGTCAGGCGCGCGGCCAGGTCCCACAGCGCGGTGTCCACGGCGGAGATCGCCATCGACACCAGGCCGGGGCGACCCGCGTTGCGCACGGCCCTGACCATCGCCTCCCAGGATCCGGCGACGTCCAGGGCGTTCCGTCCGGCCACCTCCGGAGCCAGGAGGTCGCGTACGACCGGCACCGCGGCGGCCGGCGCATAGGTCCAGCCGACACCGGCCGGCAGTGCGGGGTCGCCGGTGGCGACCCTCACGACCACCCAGGTCGTGGAGTCCCAGGTCAGCGTTCCGTCGCCCTCCGGCTGCTCGGTCGGGATCGTGTACGCCGTCGCCTCGACCCCAGCGACCGGGACGTCGAGGCGCGGACGCGTGTCAGCTGTGGTCATCGCCGTGCGGCAGGAGCTCCTGCGCCTTGGTCTTGATGCCCTCCTTGATCACGCCCCAACGCGACGTGTCGCCCTTGATCAGCGCCTGCGCGATGTCCGTCATCTGCTCGAGGGTCGCGTGTGGCGGGATGGGCGGGACGTCGGGGTCGCAGTGCACGTCGAGCACGAAGGGCCGGTCCGCGGCCAGCGCCTGTCGCCACGCATCCTCCAGGTGCTCCGGATCGGTGACCGTCAGCGCCCCGAGCCCGATCGAGGCCGCGAAGTCGGCGTACGACGTGTCCGGAAGCGCCTGCGACTCGACGAAGGCCGGGGTCCCGCCCATCGCGCGCAGCTCCCAGGTGACCTGGTTGAGGTCGTTGTTGTGCAGGACCGCGACCACGAGGCGCGGGTCCTCCCACTCGCGGTAGTAGCGCGCGATCGTGAGCAGCTCGGCCAACCCGTTCATCTGCATGGCGCCGTCGCCCTCGAACGCGATCGCGGGCCGGTCGGGATGGGCGAACTTCGCGCCGATGGCGTACGGCACGGCCGGTCCCATCGTGGCGAGGGTCCCGGACAGCGTGCCGCGCATGGTCCCGTGCATCCGCACCTGACGCGCATACCAGTTGGCGGCCGACCCGCTGTCCGCGGCGATCATGCTGTTCGCCGGCGCCTGCTTGCTGAACTCGCTGAAGATCCGCATCGGGTTGACTGGCTTGGCCGCGACCAGGGCCTCGGCCTCCATCACCTCCCACCAGCGCTCGACCTTCTTCTCCAGGTCGTCGCGCCAGCTCCGCTGCTCCTTGCGCTCCAGCAGCGGGATCAACGCCCGCAGGGTGCGCCTGGCGTCGCCGACGAGGTTGACCTCGTAGGGGTAGCGCATCCCGATCAGGCTGCCGTCGATGTCGATCTGCACGGCTCGCGCCTGGTCGAGATCCGGCATGAACTGGGTGTAGGGGAAGTTCGACCCGATCGTGAGCAGGGTGTCGCAGTCGTGCATCATCTCGTAGCTCGGACGCGTGCCCAGGAGCCCGATCGACCCGGTCACGAAGGGCAGCTCGTCGGAGAGGACGTCCTTGCCCAACAGGGCCTTGGCGACCCCGGCTCCCAGCAGGTCGGCCACCTGCTCGACCTCGACGCCGGCACCTCGGGCGCCCTGCCCGACCAGCATCGCGACCTTCGAGCCGGCGTTCAGGAGCTCCGCCGCCGCCCTCAACCCATCGTCGTCGGGCGCGAGCTCCGGCCAGCTGATCCCCAGACTGGACGGCACCATCTTGAACTCGTGCGTGGGGGCCTCGTACGCCAGCTCCTGCACATCATTCGGGATGATGATCGCCGTCGGCGCCCGGCGGCTCATCGCCACGCGCATCGCGCGGTCGAGCACGTTGGGGATCTGCTCCGGGACCGTCACCATCTGCACGTAGTCGCTGGCGACGTCCTTGAACAGACTCAGCAGGTCGACCTCCTGCTGATAGCTGCCGCCCATCGCGGTGCGGTTGGTCTGGCCGACGATCGCGACGACCGGCACGTGGTCGAGCTTCGCGTCGTACAGGCCGTTGAGCAGGTGGATCGCCCCTGGCCCGGAGGTCGCCATGCAGACGGCCGGCCGGTCGCCGAACTTGGCGAACCCGACGGCCTCGAACGCCGCCATCTCCTCGTGCCGCGCCTGGATGAACCGCGGCTGGTCGTCGGCGCGTGAGAACGCGCCGAGGATCCCGTTGATGCCGTCGCCGGGATAGGCGAAGACCTGCTCCACCTCCCATTCACGGAGCCGTGCGAGCAGTCGGTCAGCCACGGTGGTGGTCATGGAGTTCCTCCTCGAGAAGGGGTCTGACGTTCCTCGTGCAACAGATCGGCGACGAGCTGGGCGAGGTGGATCCCCTCGCGGCCACCGCTGTCGAGGTCATGGATCTGGGTGCGACAGGAGAAGCCGTCGGCCAGGACGACCGTCTCGTCGTCGGCGCCGCGCAGCCGTGGGAGCAGGGTCTGCTCGGCCAGAGCGCGGCTCACGTTCCCGTGCCCGGCGGTGAAGCCGAAGTTTCCGGCCAGCCCGCAGCACCCCGAGTCGAGCCGCTCCGCGTCGACGCCGACCTTCTCCAGGAGTGCGCGGTCGGCATCCCACGACATGATCGCGTGCTGGTGACAGTGCACCTGAGCCAGCGCCTTCACGTCGTACGACGCGCGCGGCGGGGCCCAGCCCTCTGTGTGGTCCGTGAGCAGCTCGGCGAAGGTGACCGTGTGGTCCTGGAGCCGATGGGCGTCCTGGTCGTCCGGGAAGAGCTCGTGCATGTCGGACCGGAACACCGCTGTGCAGCTCGGCTCGAGCCCGAGCACGAGCCCGCCGTCACGCACGTGGGGCGCGAGCTGACGGATCGTCCTACGCAGGACGCGACGAGCCATGCCGAGCTGGCCGGTCGAGATCCAGGTGAGGCCGCAGCACAGCGAGCGGGACGGGATCGTGACCTCCCAGCCGGCGGCCTCCAGGACGTCCACGGCGGCCCGGCCGATCTGCGGGTGGAAGTGGTTGGTGAAGGTGTCGGGCCAGAGCAGGACCTTGCCCCGGCGCGCTGGGCGGTGGGCGGCGGCACCCGATCCCCGGCGGGCCCACCACTGTTGCAGCGTCTCGACCGCGAACTGCGGGACCGGACGGTCCTCCAGCCCGGCTGCCCTGGTGAGGAGCGTGGCCACGACTCGGCGCGAGGTGACCGCGTTGACCGCCGGTGCGACTCGCGCTCGCGCCACCACGGCCGCGGCGGCCGGCAGCCACCCCGTGGCGTAGTCGGCACGTGGCCGCAGCCGGTGACGGTAGTGCTGCGCCAGGAACTCGGCCTTGTAGGTCGCCATGTCCACGTTCGCCGGGCAGTCGGTCTTGCAGCCCTTGCACGCCAGGCACAGGTCGAGCGCATCCCGCACCTCCGTCGAGCGCCAGCCGTCGGTCACCGGGCCCTCGCCGTGACCGTCGAGCATCTCGAACAGCAGCCGGGCGCGGCCGCGCGTGGAATGCTCCTCCTCGCGGGTGACCTGGTACGACGGGCACATCACCGTGCCTCCGTCGTTCTCCTGTTTGCGGCACTTGCCCACCCCGACGCAGCGGTTGGCGGCCTGCCGGAACGATCCGCCGTCGTCGGGGTAGGCGAAGAACAACGGCTTCGTCTCGCGCGGTGCCCAGTGGCCGCCGATCCGGAGGTGCCGGTCGAGCGGCGCGGGATGGACGACCTTGCCCGGGTTCATCCGGTCCTGCGGATCGAAGAGCGCCTTGACCTCCTCGAACAGCTCGACCACCTCGTCTCCGAACATCCGCGCCAGGAGCTCCCCGCGGCTCTGCCCGTCGCCGTGCTCACCGGACAGCGAGCCGCCGTACGACGAGACGAGCTCGGCTGCCCTCTCCATGAAGCGGCGGTAGGTGGCCACGCCCTCCGTGCTGTACAGGTCGAACGGGATCCGGGTGTGCACGCAGCCCTGGCCGAAGTGGCCGTAGAGGCTGGGCCCCACGTCCGAGGCGTACCCGAACTCCTCGTAGAGCCTGCGCAGGTCGCGCAGGTAGTCGCCGAGACGGCCGACCGGCACCGCGGAGTCCTCCCAGCCCTCCCATGTGTCGGGTCGGCCCGGGAGGTGAGCGGTCGCGCCGAGCCCGGCCTCGCGCACCTGCCACAGCTCGTCCTCGCGGTCGGGGTCGTCGTAGAACGCGACGTCGGGATCGTGCTCGCTCCCCCCGAGCGCGTCGAGCATCTCGTGCGCGCGACGGTCCGACTCGTCGGTGCTGTCCCCGCCGAACTGGACCATCAGGAACCCGGTTCCCTTCGGCAGCTCCTCGAGCGCCTGGGAGTTCATGCCCTTGATCTGCTCGTCCCGGACCAAGTAGTGGTCGACGCCCTCCAGCGCGATCGGCTGGTGCTCGACGATCTTCGGTACGGCGTCGGCCGCCGCGGCGATGTTCTCGAAGCCGAGCACGACCAGGGTGCGCGCCTTGACGACCGGGACCAGCTCGAGCTCGGCGCCCAGCACCGTGACGAGGGTCGACTCGCTCCCGACCAGGAAGCCGGCCAGGTCGAACCCGTGCTCCGGGAGCAGGGAGTCGAGGTTGTAGCCCGACACCCGGCGCGGGATCTCGGGATACCGCTTGCGGATCAGGTCGGCGTGCTGGTCGCGGAGGCGGCGCAAGGCACGGTGGATGTGCGCGCGACGATCTCCCAGCCGCTCGATGACCTGGTAGGCGTGGTCGTCGGTACGCCGTGCGGTGAAGCGCGTCCCGTCGTACAGGAGCACGTCCAGGGAGACGACGTTGTCGACGACCTTCCCGGTCCGCTGTGCGGTGGCCCCACACGAGTTGTTGCCGATCATTCCTCCGATCGTGCAGTTCTGGTGCGTGGCGGGTTCGGGTCCGAAGCGCAGACCGGTCGGCGCGAGCTGCCGGTTCAGGACGTCGAGGACGATGCCGGGCTCGACGACGCAGCGCCGTCCGTCGACGTCGACCGAGACGACCCTGTCGCAGTACTTGGTGAAGTCGAGGACCACCGCCTCGTTGGTGCACTGTCCGGCCAGGCTGGTTCCGCCGCCGCGGTTGACGATCGGCAGATCGTGTTCGCGGCACACCGCCACGGCTTCGACCGCCGCGTCGATGGTTCGCGGGACGACGACTCCGATCGGCACCTGCCGGAAGTTCGACGCGTCGGTGGAGTACGCCGCGCGCGAGCCCTCGTCGAAACGCACCTCACCGTCCACGCGTTCGCGCAGATGCGAGACGACATCGAGCAGCGCGTCGTCCCGCAGGGCGATCGGTGCCATGGTCACGTGTCTCCTTCGGAGGATCAGTACCCGAACGAAGGAGGCGTACCCGTGGGTGATGCGATGTATGCGCACCCGCATGTAGTCTCGGCGCGGTGACGACCTCTCAGCTCGATCGCGAGCGTGCGGCCGCCGACGTGGTGGTCGATGCCGTCGCGGATCTGGTCGCGATCGCCGTTCGATCGGTGGCCGCCAGCGCCACCGGGGTGACGGTGGCCCAGCACCGGGTCCTGGTGCTGCTCGAGGAGCACGGCGCACTGTCGGTCACGGCCGTCGCCGGAGGTCTCGGGGTGGACCAGTCCAACGCGAGCCGGCACTGTTCACGCCTGGTCCGGCTCGGACTCGCCTGTCGAAGCCGGGCCAGTCACGACGGCCGCGCCGTCGAGGTGCGGCTCACTCCTCGCGGGCGGACCCATGTCCGGGCCGTGCGCGAGGCTCGGCGACGCGAGATCGTCCGAGTCCTGGACCGGCTGCCGCGGCCGTCGGTCGAGGCCGTGGCGCAGGCGTTCGCGTTGTTCCACGAGGCGGCCCGGGCAGAGGACCGCGACTCCGACTAGGGCCGTCTCAGCCGCTCCCCGGGGCCTTTTCCAGCGACTGTCCGCACCGGGCGGTGCGCCACGCCTCCCAGGCTGATCGGCTGCCTCACCGCGGGGTGTCCGGCAGCGGTCGAACTCTTCAGGGTGCGCCTGCCATCGAGGGGTGTCCTCACCCGCAGGTGCGGTTTGGCCGGGCACGAAGCCGGGTACCCACCGGCCAACAGGCTGCATCTCCGGCCACGCACCGGTCCAGCCTGGAGGGCCGTCCGATGGGGGCATCCTGGGCGGCCCTCGCTCGTGTGTGCCGCCCG
>DATAOY010000049.1:0-17577 GCA_036265495.1 Nocardioides sp.
CGGGTTGGCGTTGCAGAGGTCGGCGTACTCGGGCAGGCGCTTCTTCATCAGCGCGATGAAGCTGCGGATCTCGTCGAGCGCCCCGGGCGGGAGGTCCTGCGAGACGCCACCGGGCCGGATGAAGGCGTGGTTCATCCGCAGGCCGGTGATCAGCTCGAACAGGTCGAGCACGAGCTCGCGCTCGCGGAACCCGATCGTCATCACGGTCAGCGCGCCGATCTCCATGCCGCCCGTCGCGATGCAGACCAGGTGGGAGGAGATCCGGTTGAGCTCCATCAGCAGGACCCGCATGACCTGGGCCTTCTCCGGGATGTCGTCCTCGATGCCGAGGAGCTTCTCGACGCCGAGCACATAGGTCGTCTCGTTGTAGAACGGCGAGAGATAGTCCATCCGGGTGCAGAACGTGACGCCCTGCGTCCACGAGCGGTACTCCATGTTCTTCTCGATGCCGGTGTGGAGGTAGCCGATGCCGCAGCGGGCCTCGGTCACCGTCTCCCCCTCGAGCTCGAGGATCAGCCGGAGCACGCCGTGGGTCGACGGGTGCTGGGGGCCCATGTTGACGACGATGCGCTCCTCGACGTCGTCGAGGCCCTGCGTGATCGAGTCCCAGTCCTGACCGGTGACGGTGAAGACCTTGCCCTCGGCGGTGTCGGCGGTGCCGGCGTACACGTCCTGAGCCATCAGGAGTAGCTCCTTCGCTCGTCGGGAGGTGGGATCGTGCCGCCCTTGTACTCGACCGGGATGCCCCCCAGCGGGTAGTCCTTGCGCTGCGGATGACCGGGCCAGTCGTCCGGCATCAGGATCCGCGTCAGGGCCGGGTGGCCGTCGAACACGATGCCGAACATGTCGAAGGTCTCGCGCTCGTGCCAGTCGTTGGTGGGGTAGATGCTGACGATGCTCGGGACGTGGGGGTCGGCGTCGGGGACGCTGACCTCGAGCCGCACTCGACGGTTGTAGGTCATCGACAGCAGGTGATAGACCGCGTGGAGCTCGCGCCCGGTGTCGCCGGGGTAGTGGACGCCGCTGACGCCGGAGCACAGCTCGAAGCGCAGCGCGTCGTCGTCGCGGAACATCTGTGCCACGAACGGCAGGTCGTCACGTCGGATGTGGAACGTGATCTCGCCGCGGTCGATGACGACCTTCTCGACGGCCGCGGTCAGACCGGTGGACCCCAACCGCGCCTCGAGCGCGTCCGCGACCTCGTCGTACCAACCTCCGTAAGGACGCTGGCTGGGGCCCGGGAAGATGGTCTGCTTGACCAGGCCGCCGTACCCACTGGTGTCACCGGACCCGGAGACGCCGAACATGCCCTGGCGGGTGCCCATGCTCTCGACGCCGCCGGGCTGGGCGGGGACGTTGCTCTGCTCCTCGGTCACCGCATGAGGCCCTTCATCTGGGACGTCGGCGCGGCGGAGAGGGCGGCGGTCTCGTTGTCGACGACGGCCTTGCGCGCGTTGGGGCCGAGCGGCTTGTGCTGCACCTGGTCGTGGAGCTTGAGGATCGCGTCGATGAGCATCTCCGGGCGGGGCGGGCAGCCCGGCAGGTACATGTCGACGGGAACGACGTGGTCGACGCCCTGCACGACCGCATAGTTGTTGAACATGCCACCGCTGCTGGCGCACACACCCATCGCGAGGACCCACTTCGGGTCGGGCATCTGGTCGTAGATCTGGCGCAGGACCGGAGCCATCTTCTGGCTCACCCGGCCGGCCACGATCATCAGGTCGGCCTGGCGCGGGCTGGCCCGGAAGACCTCCATGCCGAACCGAGCGAGGTCGTACTTCGGGCCACCGGTCGTCATCATCTCGATGGCGCAGCAGGCCAGGCCGAACGTCGCGGGCCAGAAGCTGGCCTTGCGCATGTAGCCCGCGACGCCCTCGACGGTGGTCAGCAGGACGCCGCTCGGAAGCTTCTCTTCGAGACCCAGGGAGTGGCTACCTCAGTCCCAGTCCAGGCCGCCGCGCCGCCACACATAGGCGTAGGCGACGAACACGGTGGCGATGAACAGCACCATCTCGACGAGCCCGAAGGCCTTCAGCGCGTCGAACTGCACGGCCCAGGGATAGAGGAAGACGATCTCGATGTCGAAGACGATGAACATCATCGCAACGATGAAGTACTTGATCGGGAAGCGGCCGCCGCCCACGGGCTGCGGCGTGGGTTCGATGCCGCACTCGTAGGAGTCGAGCTTCGCCCGGTTGTAGCGTCGGGGTCCGACCCCTGCCGACATGACCACCGAGAAGATCGCGAAAGCCGCCGCGATCGCCGCCAGTACCAGGACGGGCGTGTAGAGCTCCATCCAGATTTCCTTCCCTGCCGCGGTGTCCGTCCGTGCTCCGCGTCACGAGATTGTGGCTTTGTGAACGCCTTCACGAACCGGCCGTCGGCCAGTCTAGGACGCCACCATCGGGTGTGCATCTCCGGGTCCCGGGACCAGCAAACGGCCTCTCACCTGGGCATTTAGGGAAGCCAGATGTGCCCTAAATGGGTGGCCCGAGTCGCGCCGGCTCACGCGGTGGCGCGGTGCAGGGCGACGATGCCGCCGGAGAGGTTGCGCCACTCCGGACGCTGCCAGCCCGCCTCGGCGATGAGGGCGGCGAGGGCCGGTTGGTCGGGCCACGCCCTGATGGACTCCGCCAGGTAGACATAGGCGTCCGGGCTCGAGGAGACGGCGCGGGCGATGGGTGGGAGGGCGCGCATCAGGTACTCGACGTACACGGTGCGGAACGGCGCCCAGGTCGGGTGGCTGAACTCGCAGACGACCAGCCGACCACCCGCGCGCGTCACGCGCCGCATCTCCGTCAACCCGGCCAGCGGGTCGACGATGTTCCGGAGCCCGAACGAGATGGTGACCGCGTCGAAGACCCCGTCGGCGAAGGGCAGCCCGGTGGCGTCACCTGCGGTGAACGGCAGCTGCGGCCGGTGCTGCTTGCCCACCCGGAGCATGCCCAGCGAGAAGTCGCACGGAACGACGTTCGCGCCGGCGTCGGCGAACGGCTGGCTGGAGGTTCCGGTGCCGGCTGCGAGGTCGAGGACCAGCTCATCGGCCCGCGGCGCGACGGCGCCGAAGACGTCCGCGCGCCAGCGCCGGTCCTGCCCGAGCGAGAGCACGTCGTTGGTGACGTCGTAGCGCTCCGCGACCGCGTCGAACATCCGGCGAACGTCGCTCGGCTGCTTGTCCAGGTCTGCGCGGGGCACGGCACGAGGGTAGGGCTCGGTGCTGTCCAGCCGCTGTGCAGGTGCGATGAGCGCACGATCGACGACGCGTCGCGACAGCAACCAAATGCCGGGTTTCGGCGTCTTCAGGATCGAGACTGGGGCGTCCTCGCCGCGCCTCGCCCGACCGCCGAGCCGTGGACTTCCCCGGAGGAGAATGATGAAGGTCCTCAAGATCCTGCTGACGCTGGTGCTCGTCATCGGTGTGCTCGGTGGTGCGGCGTACGCCGGGGGCCGGCTCGTGAACGACCACCACCGTCGCACCGTGGCGTCGTCCGGAGACCTGCCCGGCGCACCGGCGTCGTCGACGCCCTCCTCCCCCACGAGCTCGCCGACGTCGCCGAGTACGCCGAGTACGCCGACGACGCCGACGTCGTCACCGACCCATCGCCCTGCGCACGCGAACGTGCTCACGCCGGGAGCGGAGGGCATCCGTGTCCGCGAGCTCCAGCAGCGGCTGTCCCAGCTCGCGTGGCTACCCGAGACCACCACCGGCGTGTACGACGCGACCACGGCGGCCGCGGTCAAGGGCTTCCAGGGCAAGCACGGCCTGCACCGCACCGGTGTCGTCGACGCGAGGACCTGGAGGCAGCTGCGGGCGATGACGGCCACGCCCACCCACGACGCGATGTTCAACGTGCTGCACGCCGGCAAGCCGCTCTGGGAGTCCGGCGACAGCGGTCACGACGTACGCGCGATCCAGGCGCGCCTGCGACAGATCGCGTGGTACTTCGGAGACGTCACCGGGACCTACGACTCGCAGACCGTCACCGCCGTGAAGGGCTTCCAGGCGAAGCGGGCCATCCCCGTCACCGGTGCGGTCGACCAGCGCACCCTGGACCGACTGAACGCGATGACGACCACGCCGACGACAGCCGAGCTCCACAACCAGCTGCCCTCCCCCGGCCGGCTCGACCCGCGTTGCCTGACAGGTCGGGTGTTGTGCATCGACAAGACCTCGCGCACGCTGCGCTGGGTGGTCGGCGGCCACGTGCTGCAGACGCTCGACGCGCGGTTCGGCTCGACCCTCAACGACACCCCGACGCGCGAAGGGCTGTTCCACGTCTACCTCAAGGACGCCGACCACGTGTCGCAGCTGTACGGCTCGTCGATGCCGTTCGCGATGTTCTTCTCGGGAGGTCAGGCGGTGCACTACTCCTCGGACTTCGCGACCGTCGGCTACAACGGCGCGTCGCACGGCTGCGTCAACATCCGCGACTACGACGGGATCGCGTGGCTGTTCTCCCAGGTGCGGGTCGGGGACAAGGTCGTCGTCTACTGGTCGTGACCTTGGCGACAGCGGTGCCCGTCGAGGCGTCGTCGACGTCCGACGCCCGGTACGCTTCCCCACTGTGACGAGCCCCGCGGCGTTGCCCGCGTCACCCGGTCTGTCGGTCCGGACGACCGAGATCGACGACGACCACCCCCTGCTCACCCTGCTCCCTCCCGCCGACGACGCCGTGACCTGGATGCGCCGCGACGAAGGCCTGGTCGGGTGGGGCGTCGCTGCGCAGATCCGACCCGGCGGCCTCACTCGCTTCTCCGACGCCGACAAGTGGTGGACCGAGACGGTCGCCCGCGCCGACATCCGCGACGACGTCAACGAACCCGGCTCGGGTCTGGTCTGCTTCGGCTCCTTCGCGTTCGCCGACGACCCGGGCGACTCCGTGCTGACGGTTCCGCGGGTGGTGGTCGGCCGTCGAGCCGGCCGCACCTGGCTCACCCTCGTCGACGGCGCGTCGTACTCCGGTCAGGGCGGCGCCGCCGAGGCGCCCGAGGACGTCGTCTTCAGCGATGGCGCGATGGACGGGGAGCACTGGATGGCGGTCGTGGCCGAGGCGGTGCGCCGGATCACCGCCGGCGCCCTCGGCAAGGTCGTGCTCGCTCGCGACCTCGTCGCCACCGCCGCGGGCAGGATCGACGTCCGCTGGCCGCTCAACCGCCTCGCGACCAGCTACCCGATGTGCTGGACGTTCCACGTCGACGGCCTCTTCGGCGCGACCCCCGAGATGCTGGTGCGCCGCGAGCGCGGGCTGGTGACCTCGCGGGTGCTGGCCGGGACCATCCGACGTACCGGTGATGACGAGCGTGACCTCGCCCAGGCCGCCACCCTCGCCCGGTCGAGCAAGGACCACGAGGAGCACGAGTACGCCGTCCGGTCGGTCGCCGACGCGCTCGAGCCGCACTGCTCCTCGATGATCGTGCCCGAGACGCCGTTCGTGCTCCACCTGCCCAACGTCATGCACCTGGCGTCCGACGTGGCGGGCGTCGTCCACGACGCGAGCACCGTGTCGTCGCTCCAGCTGGCCGCGTCCCTGCACCCGTCGGCGGCCGTTGGTGGCACGCCGACGACCGAGGCGGTCGCCCTGATCGCGGAGATCGAGGGGATGGACCGGGGCCGGTACGCCGGCCCGGTCGGGTGGATGGACACCACCGGCGACGGGGAGTGGGGCATCGCCCTGCGCTCGGCCGAGCTCGCCGGCAACACGGTGCGCCTGTTCGCCGGCTGCGGCATCGTCGCCGACTCCGACCCGGAGGCCGAGCTCGCCGAGTCCCAGGCCAAGCTCGTGCCGGTGCGCGACTCGCTCGGCGCCGACTGACGTCGGACTGCCCGGCTAGCGTGCCCGGCATGGACGAGTACCCCTGGCTGATGCACACCGCGATCGACACCACCGACTGCCGGGGGCTCGCGGAGTTCTACCGCGAGCTGCTCGGGCTGCAGTACCGCCCGGGCGACGAGCCGTCGGCAGATGCCGTCGACGATGCGGACTGGCTGGTGCTCGTCGACTCCGACGGTCGGCGGAAGCTCGCTTTCCAGCAGGTCGACCGGCTCGAGCCGACGACGTGGCCCGAGCACGACGTACCGATGCAGATGCACCTCGACCTCAGCGTGAGCAGCTCGGCCGAGCTCGCTCGCCACCGTGACCGGGCGATCGCCCTCGGCGCGCGGATCGTGCTGGACCGCACCGGTGACGAGGACGAGCCGCTCTACGTGCTCGCCGACCCGTCGGGACATCCGTTCTGCCTGCTGGTTCGCTAGGCACGCCGTACCGACTCGGCGTCAGTCGAGGTCCGCTCCGTCGGCGATGCGCTGGTACGTCGAGGTCTCCGGCAGCAGCAGGCCGTAGTGACCGTCGACGATCCGCAGACCCGCCTCGGAGTAGATCCGGTCGTGGATCGCGAGATTGCGGGGTGCACCGACCGCACGGGCGAAGTCCACACCCTCGGCCGCACGCATCCAGGGTGCGCAGACGGGGACGCACAGTACGTCGACCCGCTGCTCCGGAACGGTGAGGGAGTCGCCCGGGTGGTAGACCGTCGTACCGCCGAGGTCGAACAGGTAGCCCGAGTTGAAGAAGCGTGGCAGGTCCGGGTGGATCACGGCGTGCAGCTCGCCGACCGACTCCGCCGGGATGCCGGGATCGAAGGACTCGCCCGGCGCGACGACGGTGACCCGCTCGGCGACTGCCGGGGCGTCGTCGCGGATCTTCGCGGCCACCGCCGCGATCGTGAACACGGGTGCGTCGGTGCCGGCGAGGTGGTCGGGCAGGTAGTGGTCCGGATGCTCATGGGTGATCACCACCGCATCCGCTCCGTCGACCGCCTCGGGGTCGGTGAACATCCCTGGGTCGACGACCACCACCTTCCCCTCGTGCTCGAGCCGCACACAGGCATGACCGAACTTGGTGATCCGCACCCCGCCACCCTAACCACCGCCGACCCGTCTCAAATCCCGGGTTGACCCGTCTCAAAACCTGGGTCGACCCGTCCAGAACCTAGGTCGACTCGTACCGAAACCCGGGATTCGGGACGGGTCAACGGGGAGTTTGGGACGGGTCAACGGTCAGTTTGGGACGGGTCAACGGTCAGGCGGTGGCGTGGTGGACGTAGCACCAGCGCCAGTCCTCGTCGGGCTCGGCGGACTCGATCACCGGGTGCTGGTTCTCATGGAAGTGGGCGGTGGCGTGGCGGCGGGGTGAGGAGTCGCAGCAGCCGATGTTTCCGCACTCGAGACACTGGCGGAGCGCGACCCACGTCGTCCCTTCGCGCAGGCAGTCACCGCACTCCGGGTCCGCGACCGTCTCGATCGCCGGGTAGGCATCGAGGTCCGCGCACGAGTCTCCGGTACGGCGATGTGCCGCGGTCAGCCGGATCTCCTCGCGACTCTCCTGGCTGATGTCGAGCATCGACTCCTCGACGTCGAGCATCGCCAACACGTCGCTGACCACCTCACTGGCGACGGTCCCGGACCTGCGGATGTCGAGCACCCGCTGGCGTTCGGCGGCGATCATCTCCAGTCGGACCCGCGTGTACAGCTCGCTCGGCGCCTCCTGGTCGGCGACGGTGCCGAGTCGTTCCCAGGCCGCGAAGTTGCGCTGCTCGATGCGCTGCTTGAGCAGCGCGAAGACCCCGTGGCGGTCGTCGTACTCCAGCTCGTGCAGCTTCTTGAACCCGGCCTTGGACGCCTGCTGCAGCACGGTGGCACGAGCCAGCGCGTCCTCGAGCGGATCGGGTGCCGGGACGCGCAGCCGGCGGGCGAGCCAGGGCAGCGAGAGGCCCTGGATGAACAGCGTGCCGGCCACGACCGTGAACGCGATCAGCAGCAGCACCTCGCGGTACGGCGCATCGGCCGGGATCACGAACGCCGCGGCCAGCGTCACCACCCCGCGCATGCCGGCCCACCCGAGCAGGAACGTGAACGACGCCGGCGGCACCTGACCGGTCGTCGGGTCGGGTCCGGGTCGGACCAGCAGGTAGCGCGCGAAGAACACCCAGACGATCCGGAGCACGACACAGGCCAGCAGGGTCAGCCCGCAGACCAGGACGACGCGGGCGGTGGAGGTGCCGCCGTCCCGGACGCCCTGGAGGATCCACTGCGCCTGGAGACCGATCAGCAGGAAGACGGCGTTCTCCAGGAAGAACGCGATCGTCCGCCAGTTCATCCGCTCGGCGATGCGCGACTGGGCCGTTTGGATGACCGGCGCCTTGTGACCGAGCAACAGCCCGGCGACGACGACGCTCACGACACCCGACGAGTGCAGCTCCTCCGAGACGATGTACGTCGCAAAGGGCACGACGAACGAGATCGCGGTGTCGAGGATCGGGTCGGTCACGTGGCGGCGCATCAAGGCGATCACGAGGAACACCGCGAACCCGATCGCTGCGCCGCCGACCGAGGCGACCACGAAGTCCGTGCCGACGCGCCACGTCTCGACACTGCCGGCACCGGCCGCGATCGCCGTGCGCAGGGCGACCAGTGCGGTCGCGTCGTTGAGGAGCGACTCCCCCTCGAGGATCGTCACGATCCGGCGAGGCAACCCGATCCGTCGTCCGATCGCGGTCGCCGCGACCGCATCGGGAGGCGCGACGACGGCGCCGATGGCCATCGCAGCCCACCAGTCGATGCCGGGGAGGAGGGCGTGGACCAGCACACCGACGCCGATCATGGTGAAGATGACCAGGCCGACGCTGAGCAACAGGATCGGCCGGCGGTTGGCGTTGAAGTCGACCAGCGAGGTCTGGATGGCCGCGGCGTACAACAACGGCGGCAGCAGGCCGAGCAGTACGACGTCCGCACTCAGGTGGACGGTCGGGACGCCCGGGACGTACGACGCGACGACCCCGACGACGATCAGTCCGAGCGGCGCTGGGAAGCGCACGCGCTCGGCCAGCGCCGTGCCGGCCAGCACGACGACCGCCAGCGCGACGAGCTCGAAGGCGATCTCCACTCGGACATTCTTGCCGTGCGCCCGCGACGACGCGGATCACGCCCGGTCTGCGACCCACCTCATCGGGTCGCCCCAGCCCAGCTCGTCGTGGCCCAGCCGGGTCAGGGCGAGGACGACGACCGTCCGGCGGTACGCCGCGAAGGTGAGGACGTGGGCGATCATGCCGCCGTAGGTGAACACCTCCGCGCGCTCGCAGAGCGCGTCGACGAAGGTGTCGTCGATCCGGCCCTGGTCGCAGACCTCGCGTACATGGGCCAGGTAGCGCGGGCCCTCGATGCCCAGGCGACGCCGCATCGAGCTGATCGACTCGTGCTCCTCGACGCTCCAGTCGTAGTCGCGGGTCGCCATCGCGGCGTTCCACATGCCCATCTGGCCGACGAGCCTGCTCAACAGCGACCGGATGGTCTGCCCCTCGTCGTCGTCGTCTTCGACCACGAGCGTCTCGTCCAGCTGGTCGTCGGTGAGGTACCCGGCGACGCGGATCATCTCGCCCGTCAGCCAGACGTGGTGCGCGACCATCTTCTCGAGCAGGTCGGGGCCGCGCACGACGTCGCGGGAGGGCAGCCGGATGCTGGCGGGCGGCATGAAGTGCACGCCGTTCGCCTCGCCGATCTGGATGTGGCCCGGCTTCTTGCGCCACTCGCGCGGGGCCACGTCGTACGCCTTGGTGAACGCCCGGGTGAACGCCTCGTGCGAGGAGTAGCCGGCCTCGACGGCGATGTCGAGGATCGGCGCCCTCGTCGTGATCATCCGGTACGCCGCGCGCTCGAGCAGGATGCGCCGACGCAGTGCCTGGGGCGGTTCGCCGGCGACGGACTTGATCATCCGGTCGAAGTGGTAGCGCGAGAAGTGGTGGCGTGCGGCCCAGTCCTCGCCGGTCACCTCGTGGTCGTCGAGCGCCGCCGCGAGCCCGTCGACGAATTCGGCGAAGGTGTCGGCGGCCACGGTCATGCGGACATGGTGCCTCGCCGCGGCGACCCGCGTCTTGACCACGGTTGCGCCGGCCCGGTCAAGGCACGGTGACGGACTCCGTCGTCACCGGCCCGCGGGCGGCGGCGAGCAGCTGGTCCGCCGTGTGGATGTCGCCGGCGAAGGACGACCCGCGGGGCAGGGCCGGCAGGGTCAGCGATCCGTCGGCCGCGACCACGCCGATCAGCCGGTCGTCCATGATCGTCCGCCACGGGGTGCTCTCGACCTTGCTCGGGTCGCGATCGAGCACCACCGCGATGCGACCGAGGCCGGCGAGTCCTTCGGCGAACCTGTCGGGATCGGCCCGGAAGGGCGACAGCACCCGGAAGCTCATGCTGCCCGTGCCAGGTGCGATGTCGCCCGTCGCGTCGTCGATCGTCATCGTGACGACCGCCGTCCGGGTGTCGGCCGACGGGTCGTCGTAGCCGACGGTCGTGTAGTCGTCCTCGTCGCGCCAGATGACGCCGTTCCCCTTGGTCACCTGCGTGACCGTGCCGACCACGAGAGCATCCGAGAAGGACGCGACGTCCTCGGTCTCGCGCAGCCTCAGCCGATGATTCGGCAGCGACTCCGCGAGGCTGGTCGGGAGCACGCCGTAGTCGCCGACGGGGCCGTGTCGCAGCTGGGTCAGCGCGTAGTCCGGATCGCCGGCCCGGACCGCGGTGGCCGAGTCGTCGAATGCGTCGTGGTCGGAGTTGACGGAACAGCCGGCGAGCAGGCCGGCGCCTACGAGCACCGTAGCCGTGCCGAGACGAGCGTCCATGCCGAGATGATGGCGGCCACCCGGACGGCGTGGAACGGTTGTTGCGAAGCCGTGACCCCCTAGTCGTCGCCGGCGAGGGCACGGATGCGGGCATCGAGGTCGCGCCGGTCGTCACGGCGTACGACGGCCTCGACCACCTCGATCCCGCCGTTGGGGGTCGCCAGGGCGTGCTCGAGCTCCACCCGGCCGGTGACCTTCAGGTGCGGGGTGCGCGTCGCGGCACAGAGGCTGGCGATGTCGACGCCGTGCGGGGTGCCGAAGAGGCGGTCGTAGCGGTCGGCGTACTCCTCGGCGCCCTGCTCCAGGGTCGCGAAGATCGAGCCGCCGTCGTCGTTGGTGACGACGATCGTGAGGTCGGGGCGAGGCTCGTCCGGGCCGAGGACGAGTCCGTTGCTGTCGTGGAGGAACGTCACGTCGCCGACCAGGGCGAGACTGCGGGTGGAGCGACGGCCGAGGGCGGCACCGACCGCCGTCGAGACGACGCCATCGATGCCGGAGAGACCGCGGTTGGCGATCACCTTCCGGCGGCCGCCGACCTGGTAGCGCGGGACCATCAGGTCGAGGTCGCGGACCGGGTTCGACGCGCCGACGACGAGCAGCCCTTCGCGCGGGAGCGCTCGCGCCACCGCGCCGGCCACGTCGTACGCCGTAAGGGCCGGCTGGGCGGCGAGCAACGCGTCGAGGGCGCGGCCGACGCGCGCGTCGGCCTCCCGCCACCGGTCGAGCCACGTCGTGTCCGTGCCCTCCGGCACGGAGAGGTGGTGGAAGTCGTGGTCGACGGTGAACGGTCGGCGCGCCCAGGTCCCCCATCCGGGGGGGCCGCTCCAGACCTCGACGTCGTCGCGCGCCAACAGCCGGGAGACCGGGCGCGACAGCGTCGGGTGCCCGAAGACGACGACCCGCTCGATCTCGGCGCCGAGGTCGGTGTCGAGGAGAAGGCGGTACGTCCGCATGGCATGGGTGCCGGTGCGCGACCCGCTGGACGGCTCGGCGAGCAGCGGCCAGCCGGCGCGCTCGGCCAGCTGTCGGGCGGGCGGTCCGGCGTCGTCACCGGCGACCACGACCGTCCGCGGCCCGAGGGTGATCTCGGTCAAGGTGCCCGGAACCGCTCGTGCCGGCCCGGAGCCGGGGGTGAGCTCGGGGTGCCACCGGTCCGGCGGCACGAGCGGGTCGTCGAGCTGCACGTTGAGGTGCACCGGGTCGCCGTGGCCCAGAGGGACCAGCTCCGCCGCGTCGCGTTGCACGAGGTCGATGGTGGGGACGAGGGATCCGAAGATCCCGACCTGGTCGGTGGTCTGGTTGGCGCCGGTGCCGCGCAGGTGCGCCGGTCGGTCGGCGGTGACGGCCACCAAGGGGACGCCGGCATGGGCGGCCTCGAGCACCGCGGGGTGGAGGTTGGCGACGGCCGTACCCGACGTGCACATCACGGCGGCGCGCGAGCCGACCTTGGTCAGGCCGAGCGCGAGGAAGCCGGCGGATCTCTCGTCGACGCGGGTGTGCAGCCGGACCACGCCGGTCGCGGCCACGTCGTACGCCGCGAAGGCCAGCGGTGCGTTGCGCGATCCCGGCGCGAGGACGATCTCGCGCACCCCGGCCTCGACCAGGCGGCCGAGCACCGCGCGTGCGAGACCGGTCGACTCGTTCACGAGCGACGATCCTGTCGCACCGCTCGCACGGCGGCGAGCCGCTCCGCCCACCACGCCACCCGGTCGGGCGAGGCGGCGACCGCGTCCAGGAGCGACGGCACGACGGTGGGTACGCCGACGGCCAGCGCGCCGTTCACCGGCACCAGCTCGGGCGTCGCGACGTCCGCGATCAGCAACGCCCGGGTGGCCAGCCCGCAGGCGTGCTCGAGCGAGGGCAGCGCGGCCGCCAGCGCGACGCCCGCCGCCAACCCGACCGAGGTCTCCAGCGCGGACGAGACGACCACGGGCATCCCGATGTCCTCCGCGATCCGCAGGCAGGCACGCACGCCGCCGAGCGGCTGGACCTTGAGCACGGCGATGTCGGCGGCATGCAGATCGCGTACGCGGTAGGGATCCTCCGCACGACGGATCGACTCGTCGGCCGCGATCGGGACGGCGACCCGACGGCGTACGGCGGCAAGGTCCTCGACCGACGCGCAGGGCTGCTCGACGTACTCGAGGCCGCCCGCGGCCCGGTCGAGCGCGGTGATGGCGGCCACCGCGGTGGCGACGTCCCAGACGCCGTTGGCGTCGACGCGGAGCTTGCCGGACGGGCCCAGCGCGTCGCGCACCGCCTCGACCCGGGCCAGGTCGTCGGCGAGGTCGCTGCCTGGATCTGCCACCTTCACCTTCGCGGTCGCGCATCCCGACCTGACCACGATCGCGTGAGCCGCCGCGGGCGGGACGACGGGGACCGTGGCGTTGACCGGGACCGCGTCGCGGACGGGTGCCGGCCAGTCACCGGAGGCGGCCTCTTCCGCACACCGCAGCCACGGCTCGGCGACCTCCGGGGGGTACTCGGTGAACGGGCTCCACTCGCCCCAGCCCGCCTCCCCCTCGATCAGGGCGCCCTCCCGCACCGCGATGCCCCGGAAGCGCGTCGTCATCGGGATGGAGAAGACCCTCATCGCCGATCCTCCGCGAGCCGGCGGACCGCGAGCCGGTCGACCTTGCCGTTGACGAGCATCGGCAGCTCCGGTACGACGACCACCTCGCGCGGAGCCCAGGCCCGCGGGTGCCTCTCCCCGACCCAGTCACGCGCCTCCGCCAGGGCCAGGTCACCCACGACGACCGCGACGACGCGGTGGCCCCACTCGGCGTCGGTCAGCCCGAGCACCTCGGCGGCCCGCACCCGAGGGTGCTCGCGCAGCCGGGCGGCGACCGCGGCCGCGGGCACGTTCACCCCACCGCTGACCACCATGTCGTCCACCCGGCCGAGGACGTGGAGACGTCCCTCCGCGTCGAGCCGACCGGCGTCCGACGTGTGGAACCACCCGTCGACCAGCACCCGGCGGGTCGCCACCGGATCGTCGAGATACCCCTCGAACAGCGTCGGCCCGGACAGCCTCACCCGACCGTCGGTGGCGAGCGCGAGACCGACGCCTTCCATCGGCAGTCCGTCGTACACGCAACCGCCGCACGTCTCGGCCATCCCGTACGTCGCGACCAGCCGGATGCCGGCGCCGCGCGCCCGGTCCTTGAGGTCGGTGTCGATCGGCCCGCCGCCGACCAGCACGGCGGCGAAGGCCCCGAGCGAGTGGGCGTCGTCCGGGTCATCGAGCCAACGGTGGAGCTGCGTCGGGACCAGAGACAGATACCCGCCGACGACCCAGGCCTCCCGGGGCGAGCGCTCCCCCAGAGGAACGGGCCGATGGCCGGTCAGCAACGACCGCACGATCACGTTCAGGCCCGCGACGTACGACGACGGCAGCGCCAGCAGCCACGGCCCCGACCCACCGAGCCGCGTCGCCGACGCGGCGGCCGACGCGAGGACCGCGGCGCGGGAGAGCACGACCTGCTTCGGGACGCCCGAGGAGCCCGACGTGGCCACGATCGCCGGTCCCGGATCGTCCTCGGCGAGCCACGCCTCGACGGCGTCGATGTCGCGGTCGACGACGCCGGTCAGGCGCAGGGTGGTCACGCGACGAACCGTAGCCGCCGGACGGAGACGGCCACCCGGCCGCCTGGCCCCTCCGTCCCGACTGCTTGAATCCGCCCATGCCCTCCGCCGTTCACTGGCTCGCCGGCGCACGTCCCCGCACGCTCCCCGCAGCGATCTCGCCCGTGCTGGCCGGCACCGCGATCGCGGTCTACGACGACGCGGCCGTGTGGTGGAAGGCGCTCCTCGCGCTCGTGGTCGCACTCGCCCTGCAGGTCGGCGTGAACTACGCCAACGACTACTCCGACGGGATCCGCGGCACCGATGCCGATCGGGTCGGTCCGCTGCGCCTCGTCGGCTCCGGTACGGCGTCACCCGGCGCCGTGCGGCGCGCGGCGTTCCTGGCCTTCGGGGTGGCCGGGGTCGCCGGGCTGGTGCTGGCCGCGACGACCGCCTGGTGGCTGGTGGTGGTCGGCGCGCTGTGCGTGCTGGCCGCGTGGTTCTACACCGGCGGCTCGAAGCCCTACGGCTACCTGGGTCTCGGCGAGGTCATGGTCTTCGTGTTCTTCGGCCTGGTCGCGGTGGTCGGCACGACGTACGTCCAGACGCAGGAGTGGCAGGCGGCCGCCTGGTACGCCGCGGTCGGCATCGGCGCGATCGCCTGCGCGATCCTGGTCGCCAACAACCTCCGCGACATCCCCACCGATCGCGGCGCCGGCAAGATCACCCTCGCGGTCCGGCTCGGTGACGCGCGCACGCGACTGTGCTACGTCCTGCTGATGCTGGTCGCGCTGGTCGGCCTGGTCGGCGTCGCCCTGACCACCAGCTGGTGGGCGCTGCTCGCCCTGGGGTACGCCGTCCCGTCGCTCCAGGCGGCGCGCATCGTCCGCTCCGGTGCCGGGGGCCCGGCCCTGATCCCCGTGCTCCAGCTGACCGGCGTCGCCGAGCTGCTCTACGGACTCGGCCTCCTGATCGGCCTCGCGATCGCCGGCTGAGAGCGGGGTTCGCGCCCGCACCCGCCCACGAGCCCACCGCGGAGCCGGCTCGCTCGCCGCCGTCCCGGTTGTGTCGACGGCTGCCGCTACCTATCGTGGCGATGTACCCATTCGATATATCGGACTGACGGGTTGGTCGGTCCCGAACATGCGGGAGCCGCGATGAGGTCGATCGACTACGACCGGGAGCAGTACCGGGACTACGCGCGCGGTCGCGCCCTCACCCGGGAGCAGCTGGGGGCCTGGATCGGCGCCTTCGCTGCGCTGCTGCCGGAGCACCGCCCGTTGGCGGGGTTGGACGTCGGCTCCGGGACGGGCAGGTTCACTCCGGCGTTGGCGGAGGCGTTCGGGCCGGTGACCGGGGTCGAGCCGTCGGTCCGCATGCGCGAGGTGGCGGAGGCGCAGCCGCGACATCCGGGGGTGCGGTACCTGGCGGGCTCCGCCGAGGACCTCCCCGTGCCGTCCGCCAGCGCCGACTACGCGCTGATGTTCCTGTCCTGGCACCACGTCCAGGACAAGCCGCGGGCGGTCCGGGAGCTGGCCAGGGTGCTCCGGCCGGCCGGGCGACTCCTGCTCCGCGTGAACTTCAGCGACCACATCCCGCCGTCGGGCTGGTGGCTGGAGTACTTCCCCCGCGGGTACGAGGTGGACGCGGCGATGTTCCAGCCGCTTCATGAGGTCATCGCGATGTTCACGACGGCCGGCTGGCGCGTGGCCGGCTTCGGCAGAGTGACCGAACCGTCCTCGGGCACTCGCGCGGAGATGCTCGAACGGCTCCGCCTCCGCACGCTGTCGACGTTCGCCCACTTCACTGCAGACGAGCTGGAGACCGGCTTCGGCCGCCTGGAGCGGGCCGTCGCCGCAGACCCCGACGCACCGGCTCCTCCGGATCCGGCCACCCTGCTCACCCTCGAGCTGCCGTAGTCCCGACCAGCCCGCAGGCGCGAGCGGGGCGGGGTCCGGGCGGTTCAGCTGGGCTGCCAGAGCTCGATCCGGGTGCCCTCCGGGTCGGTGACCCAGCCGAAGCGACCGATGCCGTCCATGTCCTCGGTCTCCTCGGCCACGTCGGCTCCCTTGGCCCGCAGCTGCGCGAGCATCGCATCCAGGTCGCGAACCCGGAAGTTGAGCATGGTCTGCTGGGCGCGGGACCCGAAGTAGTCGGTCGCGGACTCGAACGTCGCGAACACCGTCACTCCGGCTTCCTGACACCACACGCCGTGCTCATCAGCGTCCAGACCCAGGCAATCGCGATACCACGTGCTCAGGGCCGCCGGGTTCGCGGCCCGCATGAAATAGCCACCGATTCCAACCACGCGTTCGACGCCGCAGTCTTGCAGGACGGCGACCGGCGGGTTGCCGCCGAAGCGTCGGAGGTGACGGTCAGGTTGTGATGCCGCTCGGCGGCCGCCCTCTAACCCGAGCACATGACTCCACGCTCACGCTCCGCCTTCGATCACCGCAGCCTCGATCGAGTCCGGCGCGAGACAGAGCAGCTGTTTCGTCCTGTTAGCTCCTGCCACGGTCTCCCTGCAAATCCGAGCCTTCAGGGTGAGGGCTGTTAGCTCCTGTTACGTCAAACATCACGTCGGCTGGCCCCATTGGCCCCATAGATTTTGGGCGGATTGCCCTAGAGCTGAGGCCGGTGGCAGCCGTCAGGCCCTGGCTCCAGTCAGGCAGCCGGTGCAGACCTGAAAGACGGTGACCTCGGCCCCAGGTGTCCTGGGTAGCCGAGGGTGTAGGCCTCCTGGCCGTAGAGCACGTTGACCTGGCGGCAGCCCTCACATTCCCTGGCCTCAGCCACTGCCCTGTGGCCCTTCACCCTGGGCAGCTTGTCCAGCCGCTCCTGCTCGGCCTCCAGCTCCAGGCAGTGGGCCTCGTAGGCAGCACACTCCTCACAGGTCGGTCAACGGCGCACCCGATAGCGCAGGTGAAGCACCCGGTTGCCCTGAATCACCACGTCAGGATCCTCCAACAGGTGCTGCGCGTGGACCGACCCGAAGTAGCGCTTGCCGGACCCGAACACCACGGGTACGACGTCCATGCGCACCTCGTCGACCAGACCGGCGGCAAGCACCTGGCCACCGACGTCGCCAGCGGCGACCTCGACCAAGCGGTCACCCGCAAGCTCCTGCGCCTTGGCCACGGCTGCCTCGACGCCGTCGACGAAGTGAAACGGCGCCTCGGGGTCCCAGCCCTCGGGCTCCGGCCGGTGCGTCACGACGACCACGTGGTCGATCCCGCCCGGAGGCCTCCCGTCCCAGCCGTCCGTCATGTCGAAGACGTGGCGGCCGACGATTGTCGCCCCGATCTGGTCCCAGTACGGCCGGGTGTAGTCGTAGGA
>DATAOY010000050.1:0-5273 GCA_036265495.1 Nocardioides sp.
GCGCACCGAGAAACGCAGGTCCGCCGGGGAGGTGAGAGTCAACAGATCCCAGGCGCCCCAACGGCGCAATACAGTGACAACGAGTGTCAAGGATCAACCGAAGTAGATCTGTCACCCATCACCCGAAGGAGTTCAGGCCTACGTGAGCGACGCCTTCCTGTACGCCGGTGTCCGGACGCCGTTCGGACGCTTCGGTGGAGCACTGGCCGGGAGCCGGCCGGACGACCTGGCCGCAACCGTGGTCCGCGAGGTCCTCGACCGCGCGCCGGCGCTGGACCCCGCCACCGTCGACGACGTGATCCTCGGCTGCGCGAACGGTGCCGGCGAGGACAACCGCAACGTCGCCCGGATGGCGGTCCTGCTCGCCGGCCTGCCGGTCAGCGTGCCTGGCGTCACCGTGAACCGACTCTGCGGCAGCAGCCTGCAGGCGGCGATGGACGCCGCCCGGCTGGTCGAGACCGGCGACGCGTCGGTGGTGGTGGCCGGCGGAGTCGAGTCGATGACCCGTGCGCCCTGGGTGTTGCCGAAGCCGGCACGCGCCTTCCCCGCAGGCAACGAGACCCTGGTCTCGACCACCTTGGGCTGGCGGCTGGTCAACGAGCGGATGCCGGCGGAGTGGACCGCCTCCCTCGGCGAGTGCAACGAGCAGCTGGCCGACGAGCTCGGTATCGGGCGCGACCGGCAGGACGCGTTCGCCGTCCTCTCCCACCAGCGCGCCGCGCAGGCCTGGTCGGACGGCTTCTACGACGACCTGGTCGTGCCGGTCGACGGCCTCACCCGCGACGAGGGCGTCCGGCCCGACGCGAGCACCGACTCGCTGGCCGGCCTCAAGCCGGCCTTCCGCCCGAATGGCACCATCACCGCAGGCAACGCCTCACCCCTCAACGACGGAGCCGCCGCGCTGCTGATCGGCTCGGCGGAGGCCGGCCTCGGGATCGACCCGCTGGCCCGCGTCGCCGGCCGGGGGGTCGCGGCAGTCGAGCCGCAACGCTTCGGGATCGCGCCGGTCGAGGCGGGCGAGCGTGCCCTCGCGGCGGCCGGCATCGGCTGGTCCGACGTCGGCGCGGTCGAGCTGAACGAGGCGTTCGCCGTGCAGTCCGTGGCCTGCCTGGATGCCTGGAAGATCGACCCCGACCTCGTCAACACCCGCGGCGGCGCGATCGCGATCGGTCACCCGCTCGGAGCGTCCGGCGCCCGCATCCTGAGCACCCTGGCCAAGGTGCTCGCCGAGCGTGGCGAGCGGTGGGGGCTCGCCGCGATCTGCATCGGCGTCGGCCAGGGCCTGGCCGTCGTGCTGGAGAACGTCGCCTGAGCCGACCCGCTGAGCAGACCTAGTGGTCCGCCGGGCGCCCGCGCTCTCCTGAGTCGGTCAGCGCAGCCTCGACCCGCGCCCACTCCTCGAGCTCGGCCCGGCGCAACGAGGCGATCCCGGCCGGGTCGGCGTCGTACTCCCCCGGGCTCGACACGAGGTCGGCCGCCCCGCGCTCGAGACGCTGGAGGGCGGTGCGTCCGAAGATCTGCTGCTCGGTCGCCGTCCGCTCCGACCGCCCACGCCCGACGAAGGACACCGCCCAGTGCAGCAGCGCCGTGACCCGATTCTTGAAGCCGGTCAGGTACATCAGGTGGACGGCGAGCCAGAGCAGCCAGGCGACGAAGCCGGTCAGTCGCAGCTTTCCGATCATCGCCACGGCACGGAACCTGCTGATGGTCGCCATCGAGCCCTTGTCGAAGTACCGGAACGGCTTCTGCGGCGGCTTCCCCGCCAGCCGTCGCTCGATCTCCTTGGCGGCGTACTTCGCTCCCTGGATGGCGACCTGCGCGACGCCCGGCAGGTGGTCGAGGTCGATCATGTCGCCGACGACGAACACCTCGGGGTAGCCCGGCAGGGTGAGGTCGGGGTTCACCGCGATCCGGCCGGCACGGTCGAGCGGCGCTCCCGTCTGCTCCGACAGGGTCCTGGTCAACGACGAGGCCTGCACTCCGGCGGCCCAGATCTTGGTGACGGCCGGGATGTTCTCGACCCGCCCGTCCTTGTAAGCCACCTCGATGCCGCGCTCGTCGACGTTGGTGACCATGGCGCCGAGCAGCACGTCGACGCCGAGCTTCTCCAGCTCGACCTTCGACTTCGCGCCGAGCTTGGCCCCGAACGGCGGGAGGACCTGCGCGGCCGCGTCGACCAGGACGATGCGGGCCTGCTTGGTGTTGATCGCCCGGAAGTCGCGCTGCAGGGTGCGGTGCGCGAGCTCGGCGATCTGTCCCGCCATCTCGACACCCGTCGGCCCGGCTCCCACGACCACGAAGGTCAGCAGGTGGTCGACGTCGTCGCCGCGCGAGGCGCCCAGCTCGGCCATCTCGAAGGCGCCGAAGATCCGCCCCCGGAGCTCGAGGGCGTCGTCGATGCTCTTCATGCCCGGCGCGAACTCCGCGAACCGGTCGTTGCCGAAGTAGGACTGCCCGGAGCCCGCCGCCACGATCAACGAGTCGTACGCCGTCACCGTCTCGCGGCCGAGCACGTGCGAGGTGACCGTACGGGACGCCAGGTCGATGCCGGACACCTCGCCCAGCAGCACCCGCGCGTTCTTCTGGCCGGCCAGCACCTCCCGCGTCGACGGGGCGATCTCGCCCTCACTGAGGATGCCGGTCGCGACCTGGTAGAGCAGCGGCTGGAACAGGTGGTGGCTGGTGCGCGCGATGACGGTCACATCGACGTCGGCACGCCGCAGCGCCTTGGTGCCGAACAGCCCCCCGAAGCCCGAGCCGATCACGACCACCTGGTGCCGCGCTGCACGTCGTACCTCTTCCATGTGTCCATGGTTCCCCTGCCGCCTGCCCGTGCGACAATCGGGGCGACCGTCTCGTTGCTCACAGACTCTGGTGAGGCACGTGGAACTGATGTGCGAGGTGAGGTTTCAACCGCCTCCGGACCGGGTACACGAGCAGTGTCCGGCGCCGTCGGCGCGCCTCATCCTCGTGGAGAAACTGTGCCGTTGAACCGGCCGGCGGAGCCGCTCGCACCCGGGCCTCGGGGCGCCACGCAGGCGCGCCGCTGGGTGGCGACCGTCTGCGACGAGATCGGCCGGTCCGACCTGCGCGAGAACGCCGAGCTCGCGATGTCCGAGGTCGTCACGAACGCCATCCTTCACGGCATCCCGCCGGTGACCGTGCGACTGCGTGGCACCCGTGACCACCCGCGCGTCGAGGTCCGCGACCTGTCGCCGGAGCCGCCGGCCTTCCCGCATGCCGAGGCCGAGGCCGAGTTCCTCGAGGACCTGCCGACGTTCGGTCGCGGACTGGCCATCGTGGCCAACTCCAGCATCGCCTGGGGCGCCGAGCGAGACGACGGGGGCAAGCTGGTCTGGTTCGAGCCCGCCGCGGTGGCACCCGAGGTGCCGGCCGAGGGTGTGTTCCTGGGCTGGGACGACGAGCCGGACGACCCGCCCTACGACTCCGGCGAGACGATGGTGGTGCGCCTCCTCGACGTCCCTACCGAGACGATGCTGGCCGCGCTCGCCCACGGCGCGGAGCTCCGTCGTGAGCTGCGGCTGCTTGCCGTCGCCCACCAGGACACCTACCCGGTCGCCTCCGACCTCTCCTCGTTCTTCTCCTCGCTCGCCCACGACTTCCGGTGGCAGCTGGGCGGAGAGGCGTTGCGCGAGGCCATGCGCGCCGGCAGGTCCCACATCGACCTCGACGTGAAGGCCTCACCCGAGTCGGGTGTCCGCTTCGCGCGGCTGATTGAGCTCTACGAGCTCGCCGACGCGTTCTGCCGCAACGAACGCCTGCTGACGCTCGCGCGGACGCCGGAGCTGGTGGCCTTCGAGACCTGGCTCTTCGGCGAGTTCGTGCGGCAGACCGCCGGGAAGGAACCGAAGCCCTGGCAGGCAGGCGGCCCGACGACGTTGCCCCGCGTTCACCCGTAACCGAGGTCGTGCAGGCGGTCGTCGTCGATCCCGAAGTGGTGAGCGATCTCGTGGACGACCGTGATCCGCACCTCACGCACCAGCGCCTCGGCGTCCTCGCACATCGCCAGCAGTGGCCGTCGGAAGATCGTGATCCGGTCCGGCAGCCCGGTGTGGTCGGCACCCCGCTCGGTCAGCGACACCCCGTCGTAGAGGCCGAGCAGGTCGGGGTCGTCGGACGGGGCGTCGTCCTCGACCAGGACGACGACGTTCTGCACGAGGCCCGCGATCTCCTCCGGGATCTCGTCGAGGGCCTGGTCGACCAGGGCTTCGAAGCCGGCCCGGTCGAGGTCCATGGGGCAAACCTAGTCCGGAGACGCAGAACGCCCCGCTCGCGAGGAGCGGGGCGGTGCTGGTGCCGCATGGAGGGCGACCCCGACGGGACTCGAACCCGCGGCCTCCGCCGTGACAGGGCGGCGCGCTAACCAACTGCGCTACGGGGCCAGGTGCTACTCCTGCGTGTGCAGCAGAGCGGATGGAACTCTAACCCATCGCCCCGAGCCCCTCCCAATCGCGGGGGCGCGGCTGCTGAAGAGGCGTCGACGAGGCTTGGCACCCCCAACGGGATTCGAACCCGTGCTACCGCCGTGAAAGGGCGACGTCCTAGGCCACTAGACGATGGGGGCTCGGAGCGGGCTCCGGGCGCGCATCAGCATACGGCGACGCACCGGCCGACACCGACTCGGCGGTGTCAGCCGAGATATCCCTCGACCGTGCGCTCGGACCGCGGCGCGGCCTGTTCCGGGTCGCCGCCGGAGTCCCGCAGAGCCTCGCGCTGCCGCAGCAGGTCCCAGCACTGGTCGAGCTCGGTCTCGACGCGGCGTAGGCGCTCGTGCTCCTCGTCGGTGCTGATCTCGCCGGCGGACAGCTGCTGACGCAGCGACCGCTCGAGGTCGACCAGTGCGCTGATGCGGTGACGGATCTCGACGTCCTCGGCCATGCAGACACGGTACTGCGGCGAGCCCGGCAGGGGTGGTCCTGGTTTCGGCGCCCGGCTGGCGCTCCGGTACTGTGTGCACGCGCTTCGCCCCCTTGATCGAGGTGGGGTGCACCCGGCCAGGTAGCTCAGTTGGTACGAGCGTCCGACTGAAAATCGGAAGGTCGGCGGTTCGACCCCGCCCCTGGCCACCACCTGCCCCGGGCCCCCTCCCGTCCGGTGGGACCCTTCATCAACCTGCGGTTGCACGAACCTGGGCCTTCCGTGCCCACTCCCTGCGTCGCTAGCGTGCGGAGGCCGCGGCCCCGCGGCCCCACAGAACGCAGACCCCGGGAGTCCTTGTGCGCCTCACCCACCGCCGGGCCCTCGCCCTCTAC
>DATAOY010000051.1:0-46898 GCA_036265495.1 Nocardioides sp.
CCAGACTGGGGAAGACAGCCCTGGCGCTGCCTGAGGCCTACGAACAGGACGCCTGGACCGGGATCCGGTGGCGGATCCGCGCCAAGACCTTCGCTCATGTGATGGTCGCGCAAACGGGCTTCGAGTCGTCATTCCGCGACATCACCGGCGTCGCCGACCCGACCACCATCCTCACATTCCGTGCCCCCGGCGATGAGTTGCTCGCCCTGACTCACAGCGGCATGCCGTTCTACAAACCGCCGTGGTCACCGACGATTGTCGGGATGGTGATCGACGAGGGCACCGACTGGGGAGAGGTCGCCGACCTGGTCACGGAGAGCTACAGGGTCTGTGCCCCGCACAAGCTGGCGAGGCTGCTGGACGAGGCAGCGGACGAGGCCTCACACATCGACTGATCACCTTCCAGGAGCCCGTGCGCAGCCCGCCCGTAGGCGACGGCATACGGCGACAAGCCCCATCGGCAGGGGCCGCGACTCGGCGCCCGTCTTCCTCGGGCGAATAGGCGTCGCCGGGCGTAGGGGCCGCTCGATCGTCGGCGCGTGTTGGAACGGTGGCCCTAAGCGGCTCTTTGACCTCGAGCGGACTTGAAGTCCTAGAGTGCGACGTGATGAGCGGGGCCACGACCGAACAGCAGAGCGAACCCGGGCTCTTCTCGCGGCGTTACGCGGCCCTGACTGGCGGTCTGTTCGCCCTCTGTGCGTTCGTGGCGTTCGAGGCGACCGCGGTGGTGACGATCATGCCGGGGGTCGCCGCGGAGCTGCACGGAATCCGTCTGTACGCGTTGGTGTTCGCCGCGCCGCTGGCCAGCGGCGTGGTCGGCATGGTCGTGACCGGGGGGTGGAGCGACCGGAGTGGCCCGGTCGGCCCGCTGGCAGCCTCGCTGGTCCTCTTCTCCGTCGGGCTTGTCGGCTGTGGACTCGCCCCCTCGATGCAGGTCCTGATCGCGGCTCGCGTCGTTCAGGGTCTGGGCGGCGGGGGCGTGACCGTGTGCCTGTACGTGCTGGTGGGGCTGATGTACCCGCCGTCCCTGAGACCGGCGGTGTTCTGGAGCTTCTCAGCGGCGTGGATCCTGCCCACGCTGTTCGGGCCGGCCCTCGCGGCCTACGTGGCGCAGGCCTTCGGATGGCGTTGGGTGTTCCTCGGTGTCGTGGGACTGGTGGCGGTCGCGGCGGCCGGGATCACTCCCTCCCTGCGTGGGTTGGACGCCCCCACCGCTGGAGCGCGGTTCCCCAGATCGCGGCTCGCCTGCGCCGGCGTCGGCGCCATCGCGGTGCTCGCCCTCCAGCTGCTCGGGTCGCGACCAGACGCCCTGGCCGCCCTCACGATCGTCGCGGCGGGCGTGCTGCTCCTCACGATCCGCCCCCTGTTGCCCCACGGCACCATGAGAGCAGCGCCTGGGCTACCGGCGGTGATCGCCACCCGCGCCCTGCTGAGCGGCGCGTTCTTCTGCGGCGAGACGTACGTGGTCTTCGTGCTCCAGCAACGGTGGGGGCTGAGCGCCGGCATCGCCGGGCTCGCCCTGACCGGCGTCGGCCTGTCCTGGTCGGGCGCGAGCTGGCTGCAGTCCCGCCTCTCCCGCAGGGTGAGCGACCGGGCTGCGATGCGTGTGGGTAGCGCCACGGTGCTGGCCGGCATCCTCGGCCTGGCGCTCCTGGTCTGGGTGCACTCACCGGCACTCATCGCCGCGGCCGCTTACGTGGTGGCCGGCGCGGGCATGGGCTTCGCCTACCCCAGGACCAGCGTGGCGATGTTGGCCCAGTCGGGAGACTCCGAGCGCGGGTTCAACTCCGCCGCACTCTCGATCGCCGACGCACTCGGCGGCGCGACGACGATCGCCGCCTCAGGGGCGATCTTCGCAGCCGTGGAGCGCACCGCCGGCGACCCCTTCGTGGCGGCCCTGGCCGTCGGCTGCTGCGCCGGACTGCTCGCGGTCGTCGCCTCGACACGCACGAATGCGGGATGAACCACCTGCGAACACAACGACAGACTCAGCACCCACGTCATTCCGCCGGAATCGGGCGCTAGCTCGACGTGCGCCATGCCACCCTGAGCGGCCGCGCGCCGAAGTCACCTCGCGCTCACCTCCAAGTGGTCGAACCCCCCCGAGGGCCCGGGAGTCCTTCGAACCGTCCAGCATGCGCCGCATCTTTCCGCGAGTAGCACGTGGGAGCGGTACCGGTTGGTGGCTTGCTGTCCGGGTTCGAGTACCGACGCACGAGCCTGCCCGCGGTCTATCGAGGATGTCGAGGGGCTCCTTCGCGTTCCTCTCGAGCCCTTCGACTCACCGGGATACGACGCCGATCGCTCGGCGGGCGTGCCACCCCAGTCGATCGCGGTGGACAAGATCCTGACTCCTCTCGGGCCGACCGGGCGAAGGCCTTGTCTCGAGGTCGACTCTCACCCGTGACCGGTGTCCAGCCCCATACCCGCGGGGGTGGTGCGGTCGGATGCGCCGCAGAGCTAGGGCCCCCCGTAGGCGGGTGGCTCGTCCATGGAGGCGCGCAGGGCAGCCAGGGGTGCGTCCGGCACTTTGATGAAGCCGCGGGTGGGACGGTCGAGGTCGAAGTTCACGAAGAGCAGGAACGCGACAAGACCTGCCGCGAGCAGGAGCGGCGTGAGGCTGCGACCCAGAAGACCTACGTGCAGGCCGACCAGGAACATGGCACCCGCGGCGCCGATGAGCTCGAGCAGGAGCACCTCGGTCGGCACCCGATTGTTCAGACCGGCCACACGGACCGCCTGCTGGTCGATCATGGCGTTGAGACTGTCCTCGTACAGCCGTGGGGCACTGGCGGTCGGCTCCTCCCTGACGGCCCGTCCAGCGAGCGCCCAGAGCTCGCGTTGCAAGCGGGACGCCCGAGCCACGGTCTCCTCGGCGAGCTCGCTGCCCGACATCTCATCGGTGAGCCGGATCTCGGCGTCGGTGTAGGCGACCAGCAGGGGCAGGGAGCGGCTGCGCACCGGCTCCGACAGGGTCTGGGCGCGCAGGTACGTCGTTCCGATGGTGTTGGCGTCGTCCACGACTGCCGCCCGACGGTCCTCGTAGCGGCCGAGCGCGAGTGACAAGCCGAAGGCCAGGACCAGGCCCATGAAGCCCAACAACGCGCCCTGCAGGACCCCGGAGGACTCGCGGAGACCGTGGTGATGCTCTCGCCGCGACCTTCCGACCAACAGACCGGCGAGCGACGACCCCACGATGATCACCAGGAGCACGAGTATCAGAGCCGGGCTGGACAGCCTGAACAACACCACAGCCTCCGCAACCGAGGAATGACACCGACCGCCACGCGACGCGAGTTACGGACGACTCTGGGACGTCGGCGAAGTACCAGCAGGGTAGAGCAGGGCGCATGGGGTCGGCTGACGCGCAGCAGGCCCGGTGTCAAGAGGAGCGGGCCTGACAGGCTCCGAGAAGCGAGCGTCTCCTGCACGTCCTGGACAGGCGGCCGGGGATCACACCCGTCCACCACGGAGCGCGTGTCTCGTCACGCAGCGACCCGGCGGTGCACGAGGAGGGAGTGGCGCCCTCGAGCGCCTCCCAGGACAGAGATTGCTGGAGACACCGCGGACGCGCCTTGTCCGGAAGGGGTAGTGAGCTTGGGCCTGTCAGCAGCTCTGGCGCGGGCAGGAAATCCTTGCCCCGCTACCGGGGTGTGGTCGGTGACCTCGGAGCATCGCCCCGTCCGGCTGCACTCTTGGTCTCCACGCCGCGTCGCGCCGCGGAGACCAGGACTCTGATGAAGGCGCCGACCACGATCAGGTTGATCAACATCTGGGCCGTCACGACCAGACGCATGGTGTCGCTCTTCGCGACGATGTCGCCGAACCCGACTGTGGCGAAGACGGTCACGGTGAAGTACAGCGCCGTCGCATGATCGAGGGACTCGCTGAAGGCACCTGGATCGCCGAGCGAGCTGGACAAGTACAGACGCGCGAAGACGAGCAGGTAGAGCGGCACCAGCACGCCGAGCGTGATGGCGGCGCGGAGCACCGGGAACCTCGCATGGATGATGGCCGGAATCTGGAGGGCGACCACCACGGCAAACAGGCCCAGCTCTAGAAGCAGCCACGGCAGGTCGGAGCCCTGGCCCGGGTCCTGGGTCGGAACCAGGAAGTACATGGTGCCGAGGACGACCACCGACAAGACGACCTGGCCGAGGGCACGGAGTCCGAGAGTCCAGTTCTCACGGCGCGCGAGTCTCGCGGGGATGGGTTTCTTCATGGCAGGGACTCTCCCATTCGGCGCGGGGAGCTGCAGCCACCTCGCAGCCGCGCACCCGTGTGTCCTCGACTCGGCGCGGTACCCGGCCGCGCGCCGAGCGCGCGGACGGATCTGGCCCGACGGGCCGGGTGCCGGCCGCAGGATCGGCTCGGCGTCTGCGGTCCCGACGGTCCTCCCGGCGGTCCTGTCGGCGGTTGACTCCACGGGACACGACGGCGCCGGTGCCGACGACAGCGCCGGATCGCGCCACCGGCCCCCCGAACACGCCGCGGCGGGCTGCACGTGCTGGTCGAAGCGGCATGGTGTTGTGCTCCTACTTCTCTGGTGACTCGGAGTCGGTTACGGCGGGAAGGGCGGCGAGGGATGAGGTGCCGACTCCGGTGAACCGCTGCCTGGGCGGACAAACGACTCCAACCGAGGGGGTGGCCGGTACCCGACGGCTACCGCGGTGCGGTGTTGTACCGGTGGGCGAGCTCGCTCGCGGCTGCCGCGAGTGAGTGCCCGAGGGGCTCGCCGATTCCCACCAGCTCCTGCTGGCTACCGCCCAGGAGCACCGGAAGACGCGGCTTCGCCGCTTGGATGGCGGCGACAGCATCGCGAGCCGCGGGAACGTCTGAGTCCGCATGGACGCCGAGGACCACGAGCTCTGGGTCGAGTGTGGTCACGGCAACGACCCAGCTGTCGGACGGAAGATCACAACCGAGGTAGGTCGCATCGAGTCCAGCGCGACGCAGGAGCACGGCGAAGGCGAGGAGGCCGAGCTCGTGGCGCGAGCCCCGGCCCAGGCCGAGAAGCACCCGGGGGGCACCCGACCGCGTGGGCACGGCATCGAGCGCAACGGCCAGGCGGCGGTGCACCCCGGCGGTGACGAAGTGCTCGGCCGCCACCGAGACCTCGCCCAGTTGCCACGCCTGGCCGAGCCGACGCAGCGCCGGCATCAGCCAGGAGTCGACCAGCTCGAGGACGTCGTGGCCGGCGAACACCTCATCCAACGAGCGTCGGAGGCTCTCCGCGTCGAACTCCAAGGCGAGCCGCACCAGCAGGTCCGAGTCCGGCCCCGACCCCCCTGCGTCGACGGTGTCACCCAGGACGCTGCCCGACTCGTCGAGGTGGAGCTGCGGGGGCCCCAGCGTAGTACCGGACACCACCTGCGCGGCCGCCTCACGCGGCGCCCAACCCGCGGCGACCAGGGCGTGCATGGCCGTCAAGCGCGCGATCGCCGCATCGTCGTAGAGCCGGTAGCCGCCCTGGCTGCGGACCGGGGCCACCACCCCGTAGCGGCGCTCCCACATCCGCAAGGTGTCGGCAGAGATCCCGGTCAGCGCGGCAGCGTGCTTGACGGTGTACACGGCCCGAAGTCTAGCCCCAACCTTCGACAAAGACTGGACATCTCCCCCGGACACGTGGTTCACTTCAACCTTCGACAAACCTTCGACACCTAAAGCCGGTGCACCACCGGTGTGCCGACCGATACGAGAGGATGCCCCATGTCTGTCCGTTCCAAGCTGGCCCTCACCGCCAGCGCTGCCGTGGTCGCAGCCGCGACCCTCACCGCCTCGGGAAACGCGACGGCCTCCGGCCCCGCGCCCACCTCTGCCCGCGCTGGCGCCACGTACGTCGTGCTCAAGGGTGGGGCCACCACCCTTCGCCTCAACCCGGGTACGGCGAAGGTGCTGACCGACAACGGCATCTCGGTGGCTCCGGCCTCCGAGGCGCGGGTGAGGAGCACCGGCATCGCCTTTCCGATCCAGGGCGGGCTGCTGAACTCCAAGACCCTGGCGGGCAAGGTGAAGCACAACGGGGGGCTCACCTTCTCCGCGGGCGGCAAGGACCTGACGATCCGTGACTTCACCATCAACACCGCGAAGAAGACCCTGAGCGCCTACGTCGACGAGGCCGGCGCACGGATCCCGGTCCTCAACCTGAACCTCGCCAAGGCCCAGGTCAAGGTCACCAAGAAGCACCTGAACGTCAGCAACGTCAAGGCGAAGCTCACCTCCGGCGCAGCGAGCGCCCTGAACTCCTACTACAGCACCAGCCTCTTCAAGGGCGGCCTGAAGATCGGTACCGCCACCATGAGCGCCTCCAGCAAGATCCTGCGAGGCTGAACGGGGGGGTCGGTCGGCTGGTGACCCGGCCGACCGACCATCCCGGGGGACAGGCCAAGGCACTGACAGTCACGGGCGGCCACGGGAACACCCGACACCGACGGCGCAGCCGCAGCTGGTGCGCCCGCGGCGCTGCTCGGGTGGAACCTGGTTGCCCTTCCGGTGAGCGGCGCGGAAAATGGGCGGGTGCCACGGCCGGCGCTCTCCAGGTCTCGGAAGGTGGTCTGCGTCGCCTTCGACGGGGTGCGGTTCCTCGACGTCGTCGGCCCGCTGGAGGTGTTCGCGGTCGCCAACGAGCAGGGGGACTTCTACTCCGCCCTGGTCGCCACGTCGGGCGGGTCCGACGTCGTCACCACGACCGGCAGCCGGCTCGGAGCGGATGTCGCGCTCGAAGACGTACCGGCCGAGGGCATCGACACGCTGCTGGTCGCCGGCTCTCCGAACTGGAACCTACTGCTGGACGAGAGCCTGGTGGGCGACGTCGCGCGCCTGGCCCGAGGAGCCCGCCGGATCGTGTCCGTGTGCACAGGAACCTTCGCGCTGGCCTCGGCGGGGCTCCTGGACGGCAGGCGAGCCGGGACCCACTGGCGGCACGCCGCGGCCATGGGCAAGCGCTTCCCCAAGGTCGAGGTCGATCCGGACGCGTTGTTCGTCCGGGACGGCAACATCTACAGCTCGGCCGGGATCGCGGCGGGCATCGACCTGGCACTCGCACTGGTCGAGGAGGACCTGGGCGCCGAGGCCGCCCGCCGGACCGCCAAGGTGCTGGTCGTCTTCCTGCAACGACCCGGGGGCCAGTCACAGTTCAGCGTGTGGACCAACACCCCGGCTGTCCGCCACGAACCGCTCCGCCGCGTGCTGGACGCGATCGCGCTCGACCCAGCGGGCGACCACACCATTCCGGCCATGGCGGCCAGAGCCAACTTCAGTGAGCGCCACCTGTCGCGCCTGTTCGAGGAGCACCTGGGAAGCCGGCCTGGTGAGTACGTCGAGCAGGTGCGGCTCGAGGTGGCCCGGGCGATGCTGGAAGCCGGCGACGAGAGCCTGACGGCGGTGGCGAAGCAGTCCGGCCTGGGGTCGGAGGAGACGCTACGGCGCGCGTTCATCAAGAAGTTCGGCGTCAGCCCTGGTGCCTACCGGAGCAGGTTCCGCACCACCGGGGTGACCGGGATGATCGTGCCGGACTTCACCGACGACGGCGACGACGCCCCGTTCTTCCGCGTCCCGGTCAGCGAGCCCGTGGCCGACTGACCGGTCGACAGACCGGTCGACCGACCGCTCGACGGAAGGCGATGTCCGGATCCGTGGGTCGCCTGTCAGGGCGATGACCGGATTCGTGGCAGGCCCGTCATTGCACCGCGAAGCACCCGGGTTCAGCCTGGATGACAGCCGTAGCGACCACCACTGATCCCGGCACTCGACCACTTCACACGGAAACCCACGCGGTCACCGACCGCTACTTCGTCATGCCCTGATGGGCGGAACGGCAGGCACCCGATGACCACCGCGAGGACGACAGCCGTCCAGGACCCGACCGATGTCGGAGCCCTGGCCCGGCAGCTTCGAGTCGACTCCATCCGGATGAGCACGTCGGCCGGCTCCGGACATCCCACGTCGAGCCTGTCCGCCGCCGACCTGATGGCGGTGCTCCTGGCCGGGCACCTGCGCATCGACTGGACCGACCCCGGCCACCGCGGCAACGACCACCTGATCTTCTCCAAGGGACACGCCTCGCCCTTGCTGTACGCCATGCACAAGGCCGCCGGCCTCGTCTCCGACGACGAGCTGATGGCCTGTTACCGCAAGGTCGGCTCGCCGTGGCTCGGGCACCCGACACCTGCGCTGCCCTTCGTGGACGTTGCCACCGGCTCGCTCGGCCAGGGACTCCCGATAGGGGTCGGCATCGCGCTGGCCGGCAAGTACCTGGAAGGCGCCGACTACCGGGTCTGGGTCCTGTGCGGTGACAGCGAGATGGCCGAGGGTTCGATGTGGGAGGCCCTGGACAAGGCCGGCCATTTCGGACTGGGGAACCTGACCGCGATCGTCGACGTCAACGAGCTCGGGATGCGCGGCCCGACGGCGCTCGGCTGGGACCTCGAGCAGTACGCCCAACGCGTCTGCGCCTTCGGATGCGTCCCGATCGTGATCGACGGCCACGACCTCGATGCCATCGACGAGGCCATGGACGTCGCTCGCAGCAACGGCATGCCCACCGTGGTGTTGGCTCGCACGGTCAAGGGCCGAGGGGTCCCCGAGCTCGAGGACCGCAACGGATGGCACGGCCGACCACTTCCGGCCGCCATGGCCGAGCGGGCGGTGGCCCACCTCGGCGGAGTCTCCGGCCTCCGCGTCACGCCGATCGGGCCGAGCGGACGCCCGCCCCGACCCGCTTCGAACGGGCGGTTCCGCCTCCCCGAGTACGAGGTGGGTGCTCCGGTGGCCACTCGAGCGGCGTACGGGGAGACCCTGGCCACCCTCGGCACGGATCCACGAGTCGTCGTCGTCGATGCCGAGGTCGGCAACTCCACCCACGCCGACCGCTTCCAGGAGGACCACGGAGACCGGTACTTCGACGTCTTCACCGCCGAGCAGCAGATGATCGCAACAGCCGTCGGGTTGAGCGTCCGCGGCTTCATCCCGTACGCCGCGACCTTCGCGGCCTTCCTCACCCGTGCCCACGACTTCATCCGGATGGCGGCGATCTCGCGAGCAGACCTGCGTCTTGCCGGATCGCACGCCGGCGTCGAGGTGGGCCCCGACGGCTCCTCGCAGATGGCGCTGGAGGACCTCGCCATGATGCGCAGCGTCTTCGACTCGACCGTCCTCTACCCGAGCGACGCGACCTCGACCGTCCGGCTGACCCTGGCGATGCACGACACGCCGGGGATCAGCTACCTGCGCACCACGCGGGGCGCCTACCCCGTGCTCTACCCACCCACCGAGAGGTTCCCGATCCCCGGGTCGAAGGTCGTCCTCGGCCACCACCAGGACCGGGTCTGTCTCGTGGGTGCCGGCGTCACGGTTCACACGTGCCTCGCGGCCGCGCGGGCGTTGGCGGGCGAGGGGATCCGGGCGCGGGTCGTCGACGCGTACACCATCAAGCCCCTGGACGTGGCGGGCATCGCCCGCGCGGCCCGCGCCACCGGCGGCAACCTCGTGGTGGTCGAGGACCACCACCCCGAGGGCGGCCTGGGTGAAGCGGTTCTCGCCGCTCTGACCGACGCCGGCGGCCAGTTCCACGTGGAGCACCTGGCGGTGCGCACCATCCCGAGCTCGGGGGTGGGCGAGGAGCTGCTGCGCGAAGCCGGCCTCTCTGCCAGCGACATCGCGATCGCCGCCCGCCGACTGTGCAGCCGGCCCGTCGGAAGGGGTGCCTGACATGACCACCGTTGTGGATCTGCCGGTCACCCCGGTCCGGCCGGAGGACGCTGCGGCGCTGATCGACCTGTTCCACCGGAGCAGCGAGAGCACGAGGCGTGAACGCTTCCACGGAACACTCCGGGGCTTCCCGCCGTGCTACCTCGACGACATCGTGCACGGCCGCCACGCCGTCGTCGCCCGGGTGGTGCGCGACCTGGCCGGCGATGCGTCCGGCGGGTGCATCGTGGCTCTCGCCAGCGCGTCTCCTGAGACCTGCTGCCGCGCCGAGCTCGCCGCCTGGGTGGTCGACGGATGGCAGGGCAAGGGCATCGGCACGCGAGTGGTCCGAGCGGTGCTGGAACAGCTCCGCTCAGACGGCATCGCGACCGCGGTCGCCTATGTCGAAGCGGCCAACCACGCCGCGTCCGCGCTGGCGCGACGCGTCGCACACGACATGGGCGTCACCGCGACGAGCGGTCCCGTCATCACCTTCCATCTCCAGCCGGCCCGAGGGGAGCTGACCGCATGAGTACCACCCTCCACCGATACCGCTCCGAGTCCCTCATCGCGTTGGGTCTCGCCACCGGACCGGTTGTCGCGCTCGGCTTCACCCGCTTCGCCTATGCACTGCTCCTCCCGGCCATGAAGTCGGACCTGCACTGGTCGTTCGCGTCGGCCGGCGGCATGAACTCCGCGAACGCCGGCGGATACGTCATCGGCGCCGCGACCGCGGCGTACTGGGCCCGTCGGTACGGCGGCAGCCGCACGTTCGTCACGTCCCTCGCCGCCAGTGCCGGCCTTCTCGTGTTGACCGGCGTCAACGGTCACTACGGGGTGCTGGCCACGGTCAGGTTCCTGGGCGGGTTCAGCACCGCGGTCACGTTCGTGCTCGGCTCCGCACTCGCGGCCCGCATCCATGCCGGAACCCACCACCACCGCTCCACCTACCTGGTCGCCATCTACATGGCCGGCGTCGGCGCCGGGGTCGCCCTGTCGGGGCTGGTCGTTCCGGGCGTCACGAGGGCACTCGACCAGGCGGCGGCCTGGCGAACGGGCTGGATCCTGCTCGGCGCAGTCGCCCTGGCACTGCTCGTCCCGGCGACCTGGGCAGCCCGCCAGGTGCGCCCACAGCCGACCGGCGCCACGGCGGATCAGGACCCGATCGGGCTGATTCGGCTCGCTCCGACGTTCGTGTGGTACCTGCTCTACGGGGCCGGCTACGTGTCCTACATGACCTTCGTGGTCGCCCTCCTCCACACCCGTGGCGTCAGCGACCTCGGAGAGGCCGCGTTCTTCATCGCCCTCGGGACGAGCTCGGTGATCGCGACCCTGGCGCTCTGGGGACGGGTCCTCAGCCGCCTCCGCGGCGGTCACGCCCCTGCACTCATCAGCGTCGTCGTGCTCGTGGGGGTGCTGCCCGTGCTGGTCGCGCAGAACATGGCCGCAGCTCTGGTCTCGGGCGTCGTGTTCGGCGCCGGCTTCATGGCCGGCCCGACCGCAGCCACCGTCCTGGCCCGCCGCATGCTCCCCGCGCGCGGCTGGACCACCGGGATCGCGCTGCTCACGGTCGCGTTCAGCGTCGGGCAGGGCATCGGACCGCTCGTCGCCGGGATCCTTTCCGACTCTGCCGGCGGCATCGCCCGCGGCCTCTGGCTCTCGGTCGTCCTTCTTGCCCTGGCCGCCGCCGTCGCCCTCGCCCAGCGCGAACCCGCCCACGAGCACGCCGTCACCGCTGTCACCGCCTCGGAGCGGGCAGCCGGACCGGTCCCGATCCGGCGCATCCTGCTCGCCGTCGACGGCTCCACACGCGACCGCGCAGCCGAAGCCCTGGCGCTCGCCCTCGCGCGGACGCTCGACGCCGCCGTCGACGTCCTCCACGTGGACACCGAAGCCAACGCCGTGGGGGGGAGCCCTCGGCCCGTTGTGCTGATGACGGTTGTCGACCGGCTCTCCGCCTCAGGCGTCACCGTGGCCGGACACGTGGTGCGAGCACCGGAGATGGACGTCGCGGACACCATCGCCGACTCCGCCACAGAGCTCGGCGCAGATCTGGTGATCGCGGCACCGCACCACCGTGACCGTCTCGGCCGCTGGCTCGAGCCGAGCATCACCGAGCAGCTCACCGAGCAGCTCACCGACCGTTCGTCCGCTGCAGTCCTGCTGGTCGCCTGACCCGCGGCCAACCCATCCAAGGAGGAACCGATGTTCAAGTCCGTAGGCCGCGTCGTCGGCCACCATCCCGTGCGTGTGATCCTCGCCTGGGTCGCGATCGTCCTCGGGATCGCCTGCCTCGCTGCGGCCGTCGTCGGCAACAGCTCGTCGACGTCCCAGCAACAGACCGACTTCCTGCCCTCGAAGTACGAGTCGGTCCAGGCCGCCAAGCTCGCGGCGCGCTACTTCCCCCAACCCGCCGGCGCGCAAGCCACCCTGGTCGTCACCCGTGCCGACCACCGTCAGCTCTCCGATGCCGACCTCCGGACGGCATCCCAGCTCATCACCCGGCTCGACGAGCGCGCCGACCTCCCCAAGCTCGAGGGGATCGACCCTCACACCGTGGTGGCCGCACCGAACCGGACCGTTGCGATCGCCACCGCGCAGTTCACCGACACGAGCGGGCAGGCAGACGTCATCTCCTCGATGCACGACCTGCGCTCGCAGACCCGTGACGCGTTCGACGGCTCGGGTCTGCGAGCCCAGTACACCGGTGAGGTGGCCCAGGTCGCCGATGCCGGGGCGGTTCAGACGCTGATCGTCTTCGGCACCGTCGCCGCGATCTTCCTGCTGCTGCTGGTGTTGTTCCGCAGCATCGTGGTCGCTGTCGGCGCCGTCGGGCTGATGTACGTCGTCGGGGCCGTCGTGCACATGCTGCTGGCCATCGCGGCCCACATCTGGGGATTCAAGATCGACGAGACCACCACGAGCCTGCTCCCGATCGTGCTGTTCGGCGTCGGCACCGACTATGTCGTGTTCTTCATGTTCCGCTACCGCGAGCAGCTCCGGCAGGGCCTCGACCACCGGGTGGCCATCGAGAAGGCGATCGGGCTGGTGGGCGAGGCGGTCAGCTCGTCGGCGTTCGCGGTCATCGTGTCCTTCGCCGCGCTCGCACTGTCGCAGCTCAAGTCCCTGCGGCTGCTCGGCCCGGCCCTCGGCCTGGCCGTGCTGGTGATGCTGGCGAGCTCGCTCACCCTGATCCCCGCCGTCCTGGCTCTCACCGGCAAGCGGATCAGTCGACGCCGGTCCTGGCGTGAGGCTCCGTCGGCGCGTCGGGTGTCGCCCGTCGCGAGCTTCGTTTCGCGCCGACCCGTCGCCACCCTGGCCGTCACCCTGGCCACCTTCATCGCCCTGGGCACGGCAGCACTGGGCATGCAGGCCGACTACCGCGCGCCCAACCCGCCGAGCGGGACGGAGTCCGGCCAGGCCTGGGCCGACGTTCAGCGGGCCTTCCCCAAGGGAGTGCTGTACCCCACCGACGTCTATGTCCACGCCAACACCGGGCAGGTCGACGCGTCACACTTGCGCGGAGTCCGGGAGCAGATCGAGCAGCTCCCGGGTGTGGGGGCGGTCGCCGCCCCCGCGGTGAACGGGGCCGGTGACACCGCCCTGTTCTCGGTCGAGCTGAGCGCCGACCCTTCGTCGCCGGAGGCCGTGAACGTGATCCGGCATCAACTGGTGCCCGCAGCCGACCGGATGAGCGACACCGCTCAGACCGTCCAGGTCGGCGGGCCGACGATGGCGCAGTCGGACTTCCAGACAGCGCTCGCCCGGGACATGCGGATCATCTTCCCGGTGGCGGGGCTTCTGATCGGCCTGATCCTGGTCCTGATGCTGCGCGCGCTCGTGGCGCCGGCGCTGCTCATGATCAGCGTGGCGCTGGGGTTCACCGCCACGCTCGGCGCCGCCGTGATCGCCTTCCAGGGGATCGGCTCGCATCCGGGACTCCAGGGCACCTTGCCGATGATCGTCTACCTCTTCGTGGCCTCGATCGGCACCGACTACAACATCTTGATGATCGCGCGGATCAAGGAGGAGAGCGAGGCCGGCACGTCGCCACGAGACGCGGTCCGGAGGGCCATCTGCTACACCGGCCCGTCCGTGGCTGCTGCCGCCGTCGTACTGGCCTCCAGCTTCGCCATCCTGATGCTCTCGCCGTACGTGTCCCAGGTCGGGTTCGCCGTGGCCGCCGGCGTCCTGATCTCCATGTGGCTGTCCAGCTGGCTCTACGTGCCCGCCCTGTCGGCGGTCCTGGGCCACCGCATGTGGTGGCCGTCGCGAGCCGGCAGGGACCTCCCGGGCACCGGCCTGGCACACCCCGCACCCACCCGTGAACCAGTGGGTCGCTGAGCAGGGTCACCCGTCTCCTCCACGGCGGCGGAGCGGCCGCCGTGGAGGAGCCCGAACCACCCAAGGAACCACCATGAACGACACAGCCGTGAACGGAACAGACATCCTGCGTAGGGCCGGACAGCGCCTCTGGCTCGACACCATCAGCCGCCGGCTCCTCGACTCCGGCACTCTTCGGCACTACATCGAGGCCTACGGCCTCACGGGCGTCACCTCGAACCCGACCATCCTCAGCCGCGAGATGGCCGAGGACGCCCACGAGCTCGGGCCCGCTCGACACTCAGAGGCCGCCGATGACGATCCGGAGAAGGCGGTGGTCGCAGAGGCCGTCCAAGACGTCCAGCGTGCCGCCGACCTGCTGCGACGCCAGTGGGAAGCGACGCGCGGGATCGACGGGTGGGTCTCCATCGAGGTACCGCCCACCCTGGCCTACCTCGGCGCTGCGACCGTCCACGAAGGCAGACGACTCCACGCCCAGGTCGACCGGCCCAACGTGTTCATCAAGGTCCCAGCCACCTGGCCGGGCGTGGCGGCCATCGAAGCCCTCACCGTCGCCGGGATCCCCACCAACGCCACCCTCGTCTTCGACACCCGCCAGCACCACGCGGTCGAGAACTGCTATCTGCGCGGCCTCGAGCGCCGCCTCCGGATGGGCCTCGCACTGTCTGTCCCGTCGGTCGCGTCGGTCTTCGTCTCCCGGTGGGACGCCGCCACCAACCCGGTGCTGCCCAGGGAAGACCGCAACCTGGTCGGGCTTCGGATGGCCCACGCCATCGACAGACAGCACCGGGACTCTCTCGCCACTCCTCGCTGGTCGAGGCTGCAGGCTGAAGGCGCCACACCCCAACGGCTCGTCTGGGCCAGCACGGCACCCAAGGATCCTGAGCTCGAACCCACCCACTACGCCCAGCGGCTACCGCTCCCCGAGACCATCAACACCATGCCCGAGAGCGTCCTACTCGCCCTCGCTCAAGCGCCGGATCTCGAGATCCCCGGCCGCGGCCCGAGCCTGGGCCACCCGACCCGAGAGACGATGGCCGAGTACGGAGTCGATGAGGCCAAGGTCGCTCAGGACCTGCAGCACACGGGAGTCCAGGGGTTCGCTGCCGACTGGGATCGCCTCCTGGCGGGAACCAGGTCAGGTGTCGGATCGCCGTGAACGAGATCCGCGGAACCCCCCGAGGCTGGACCTTGGCCAGCTACCGTCCAGCAGGCCCCTGTCCCGCGGAAACGCGGTGCATGGACGGTGGCCGACCCTGCCGCGAGCGGTACGACGACATCTGTGCCGGAGGGCCTCACCGGCTCCCCGCCAGGTGGGCCCACGAGGAGATCTGAAGCAGCCCGCAACGCTCACCCGCGGGGCCCCGCGGGTGAGGGCTCGGGTCGGCTCCTAGGAGCCGACCCGCTCGGACAGTTCCACGAGCCGGTTGGCGAATCCCCACTCGTTGTCGTACCAAGCGAAGATCTTGACCTGGTTGCCGACCAGCTGCGTCAAGGGGGCGTCGAAGATCGCCGAGTGGGGGTCGCCGACGATGTCGGCGGACACCAGCGGCGCCTCGGAGTACGCGAGGTACGGCGACAGCGCCGAGGCACGCGCCGCCTCGCGGAACGCCGCGTTGACGTCGTCGACCGTCGCCTCTCGCGACAGTGTGGCGGTGAGGTCGGTGATCGATCCGACGGGGACAGGTACGCGCAGAGAGAGGCCGGTCAGCCGTCCGTCGAGCTCGGGAATGATGCGCCCGATGGTGCGGGCGGCGCCGGAGGACGTCGGGATCGTGGACAGGGCGGCGGCGCGCGCGCGCCGAAGGTCGCCATGGGGGGCGTCCTGGAGGCGCTGATCGCTGGTGTAGGCGTGAATCGTCGTCATGAGTCCGGTCTGGACCCCGAACGCCTCATGCAGCACCTTCGCCATCGGGGCGAGGCAGTTGGTGGTGCACGAGCCGTTCGAGAACACCTCGCCCGCCAGATCCACCGCATCGTCGTTGACCCCCAGCACCACCGCGGGAACGTCGTCGTCGGCCGGCGCCGAGATGATGACCTTCCGCGCTCCCGTGGCCAGGTGCTGCCGGGCGCTGGCTGTATCGGTGAAGCGGCCGGTCGACTCGATGACGACATCGACCCCCTCGTCGCTCCAGGGGATGCGGGCCGGCTCACGCTCCGACATCACCCTGATCCGCGCGCCGGCAACGAGCAGTGCGTCGCCGACGACCTGCACGCCGTCGAGGTGCCCGGCCAGCGAGTCCCACTCCAGCAGCGAGCCGAGTGTCGCCGCATCGGCGACATCGTTGATCGCGACGACCTCGACATCGGCGGTGCTGCGCAGCGCAGCCCGCAGGTAGCTGCGACCGATGCGGCCGAAGCCGTTGATTCCGATTCGAATGCTCACGCCGTGTCTCCTTCTCAGGTGGTCCGTGGTCAAGGCTCGCAGGGGCTGGGCGTCGTCGCCGCGGAGGATCGGCGCGTCACGTACCGACCCCGGCTGCCGACCGTCTGCCCGCGACCGCTTCCCGAGCCCGGACTGCGTCGATCGCTTGTCAGGTGAGCGGGAGCAGTCCGCGATCGGCGAAGACCTTCTTTGCGCTGAATGTCGCGTTCAGTGCCCGCGGAAAGCCGCAGTAGACCGCCGAGTGCAGCAGAGCCTCGATGATCTGTTCCGGCGTCAATCCGACGTTCAGTGCGGCGTTGACGTGAACCTCGAGCTGTGGCTCGCAGCCGCCGAGTGCGGTCAACATGCCCAGGGTGACCAGCTGTCGGTCACGCGGCGCGAGGGTGGGCCGGGCATAGATCTCACCGAAGGCCCAGGAGACCACCTGGTGCCCGAGCTCGGGGGCGATGTCCTGGAGGGAGTCGAGGACGGCCCTACCGGCCTCTCCGTCGACCCTCTCCAGCACTCGCATGCCGCGTTCGAGCCGTTGCTCGCGGGTCGTGGAGTCACTCATGCGTCCCGGCTCCCTGAACGCTGCTCATCCGGAGGGCGGCCTCGAGCCTGGCTGCTGCCCCTGGATCGTGGGCCGGCAGGATGACCAGCCCGGGCAGCGCCTGGCGCAGGGCGTTGACCCTGCGCACGGTCTGCCGCATCTGCTTCCTGTCCCCCACGCCCGGGAGCTTCCCGGCGGCCAACAGGGCGTCGTCGTACGTGAGGTCGCCGACCATGAGCAGCGGAGCGTGGCCGGGCCGCCGCACCAGGAGTGACACCGAGCCGGGGGTGTGCCCCGGGGTGGGAAGGATCACGAGGCTTCCATCTGCGAACAGGTCGTGGCCGTGGGTGAAGGGCGCAATGGTCGAGTCGTCCAGGAGCTCGGGGGTGACTCGGCTCCAGTTCAGTCCGGGCAGGTCGATGTGTCGGCGCATCAGGCCGCGCGCCTCAGGTAACGGCTTGCCCAGCGCGTCCCATTCCCCGCGGTCGACCACGATCCTGGCGTGCCCCAGCACCGGGAGACCGCCGATGTGGTCCTGGTGGAGATGGGAGATGACGGCCGTGTCGACGTCGCTCACCCGGTGTCCCCGCGCTGCCAGGCCTGCGGCCAGCGTCTCCTGCGGGCCGATGTCGAAGGTGGCCAGGCGTGAGTACACCAGTCCGTTCAGGCCGCCTGGGAAGTAGTCGGGGTCGGTCACGGAGGCCCGGTCCTGCCCGGTGTCGAAGAGGACCAGTCCGTCGCGATGCTCGATCACGTAGGTGTTGATCGGTCGCGGCTCGGTCCACCGGGTCGAGGTGAACAGCCAGACGTAGAGGTTCTTGCGGGTCGGTCCGACATGTTCGGGGTGGATCGTGACGCTGCCGGTACTGAGCACCGATACGCCGGCGATCGGGTCGATGGGGCTAGTCATGGTGGATGTGCCTTCCTGGTCAGGACTCGTGGGAAGCTGGTGGAGAGGAGAGTCGGACGGTGCGGTCGCGCCGGCTCGCGGCGATCGTCATAGACGGGTGCGCTGCTCGAGAAGTCGTTTCAGGGCGGCGAGGTTCTCGCCGACCGCGGTCTTGACGCGCGGCGCCGCCAGGCGCTGCAGCGTGAGGAGATAGCCCAGGTCGAGCTCCCAGCGGTCGTCGACCCGAGTCCCGCCTCCGACCGGCCGGAGCTCGACGTGGCGATGAAAGGCCGGCCGGTCCCCCGGAAGCGTGGTCACGGCGAGCGCGGAGGGAGCCTGGTAGACGGTGATGGCGAACCGTTGACGATCGGTGCGCCGGGTCTGCTCGTACGTCGTTCCCACCGCGACTGGTCCCGGGGTGATCTGGCGGACGTGCTCGACGTAGTAGTTCCAGGCGGGGATGTTGGTGAAGTCGGCGAGGTAGGCGAAGACCTCCTGGATCGGCCGGTCGATGTCGATGCTCTGCGCGAAGCGGATCTTCCGATCACCATCGAGACCCTGCGAGCCAGGGACATGGTTCTGCGTCTCACCCGGTTGTTGCGCCGCCGGGTCTGGAGTGCGGGTCATGCGGGCCCTTTCTGCGTCTGCCGGGGACCAACCACGGTCGCGGCATGAGGCAGCCGAATCATCCGCCAGGACGCTGATCCCTCAATACGCTGTGACTCCGATCCGGTCAGCCGCGGCGAGCTCGAGCCCGCAGCGCTCCCCCGCACGCCGGCTGTCGACGTCCGGTGGGGTTCGTCGGCCATCTCCGCCAAGGAGCGGATGTCTTGCCCCGCCACGCGTGCCAGCGTCTCCGAGCCGGAGGGCCGACAGGTTCAGTTGCCGAGGAAAGGGACGCCAGCGTGGAGATCACCATCCTCGTCGATTCGACCGACCCCCTGATCGGGCGAGTCGTTGCGAAGGCCGCAGGCGCGGCCACCGATCCCGGGACCGACGCCAGCTTCATGGGCTGGTTGGGCCTGCTGCGCGTCCTCGATGACCTGATCGGGTCGTCACCTCAGCCATCGACCAGCCCATCCGACGGCCCGCTGTCGAGTACGCCGGGCAGTCCGCCACGGAGCGTGGAGTGAGCGACCCGGCAGCCCCTGCGTCGAGGTCGCGGCCGGCGCGTAGGATCCCCTCCGTGGTCGACGCCACACCTGCAGCGACGCTGCAGGGGCGCAAGAGTGAGATGGACGTGCTCCTCGGGGCGCTGAACACGCTCGCGACCGGTCGACCTGCTCAGGTCCTCGTCGAGGGCGAAGCCGGCATCGGCAAGACTCGGCTGCTCAACGAGACCCTCACCGAGGCTCGCGCCCGCGGTTTCCAGATCGCCCGAGGGCAGGGCGAGGAACTGGAACGCACCCGGCCGTTCGGCGCGATCGCCGAGGCGCTCGACTGTCAGCCGACCTCACCGGACCCACGGCGCCGCGCGATCGCCGAGCTGCTGGCTGCCCACGGTGGCGGCGGACCTGGCGACCGGGGTACTGGTGGCAGCGGCCCGGTCACCGTGACCAGCGACGCCGGGCTGCAGTTCCGGGTCGTCGACGCGTTCGTCGATCTGGTCGAGGGCCTGACCCTCGAGACGCCCCTGGTCATCGCCGTCGACGACCTGCAGTGGGTCGATCCCTCGAGCCAGCTGGCCATCGGCGCCATCGGCCGGCGGTTCTCCTACATGCCCATCGGCCTGATCGCCTGCTACCGGCCCGGCCCTGCCCGGGAGCACTTTCGCCAGGTCGTTGACGCACTGACCCGGTCCGGAGCCGCCCCGTTGAGCGTTGGCCGGCTCGACGAGCCGGCGGTCGAGGCGCTGGTTTCCGAGCTCGTGGCCGGCCAGGCGGGACCGATCCTGCTGGGCGAGATCGCCGGGGCCGGCGGCAACCCGTTGTTCATCACCGAGCTCCTCGCCGCGATCGAGGCCGACGGCATCCTTCGCGAGGCCGACGGGCGGGTCGACCTGACCCAGGTCGCCTTGCCGCCCAGCCTTCGGCTGACGATCCTGCGGCGGCTCGGTTACCTGCCCGACGACGTCATGGAGGTGCTGCGCGCCGCGGCCATCCTGGGTGCCCGGTTCACCATCCAGGACCTCTCGATCAGCACCGGGCTGGCCGCAGTCGCACTCGCCCCGACCGTCACCGAGGCTGTCGGGGTCCGGGTCCTCGAGGAGGACGGCGACCGGCTGCGGTTCCGTCACGATCTGATCCGCGAAGCCCTGTACGCCGACATCCCCACGAGCCTCCGGCTGGCGCTGCACCGCGAGGCCGGACAGCGCCTCGCCGCCGTAGGCGCGCCCGCTCGGCTGGTCGCCGAACAGCTGTCCCGGGGTGCCACGAAGGGCGACCTCGAGGCGGTCACCTGGCTCACCACCGCGGCTCGCGAAGCCGCATCCAGATCACCCGACATCGCCGTCGAGCTCTTCGGGCGTGCCATCGACCTGATGGAGGACTCCGACCGCGAACGCCCTGCGGTCCTGGCCGAGCATGCCAGTGCGCTGATGTCGGCGGGCCGCGTGACCGAGGCAGCGTCGGCATGGCGCAGCTTGCTCCACCCCCACCACGACGCCGCCTCCCGGGCCCTCGCCCACACCGGTCTCGGACTGGTGCTGCTGGCGCTGGGACGGCCCCGCGACGGACTCGACCAGCTGCAGCTGGGCCTCGAGGTGCAGGACGGGGACGAGCTCGGGCGGGCCGGCGGTCTGGGCTGGGCCTGCATCTGCCGCATGTGGCTGGGCGACCTCGACGGCGCCCTCGTCACCGCCGAACAGGCGCGAGCGGCGGCCGCGGCGAGCCAGCACCACACGGCGACGGCGATCGCGACCGCCATGGTCGCGGTCGTCTCGATGCTCCGCGGCGACCTCGACGCCGCGGCGGCGATCATGGACCCGGCGCTGGAGGCGGCCGAGCGCAGCCCGGACGGGGCAGGGCTGCGATACCCCATCTACGCCCCGGCGGGGTTCATCCTGGTCGAGCACGACCGGCTCGACGAGGCACGGTTCGCACTCGAGACCGGAAACCGGCGCAGCGACGCGAAGGGGATCCGCTGGCATCAGCCCAGCTATCAGATGGTCCGCACCGTCGAACGTTTCGTCGCCGGCGAGTGGGACGAGGCCGTCGAGCTGGCTACAGCGAACGTCGAGCTGGCCGACGAGACCGGCGAGTCCTACACCCTCATCGTCAGCCGAGGCGTGCACGCCCTGATCTGCCTGCACCGCAACGACATCGCCACTGCCACCGACCTCGCCGGCACGGCGATCCGGCAGCTGACCCGGACCGAGGGGCGCTACCGCTCCCAGTGGGCGACCTGCGCGAGCGCACTGGTCCTGGAAGCGGAGGGACGGCTCGGCCAGGCGTACACGACGCTGACCGAGGCATGGGACGAATGCACGCGCCTGGGTCTGCTGCTCGAGTACCGCGTCCTCGCCCCGGACCTGGTCCGGCTGGCGCTGGCCACCGGCCACCGGCCGCGCGCGGTCGAGGCGACCCAGGCCGTCGCCACGCTCGCCGCCGCCAACCGGGTGCCCTCGTTGACCGGGGCCGCGCTGCGCTGCCGCGGGCTGGTGGACGACGACCCCGAAAAGCTTCAGTCAGCCGTCGAGGCCTACACGCCCGGACCGCGCGTCTTCGAGCTCGCCTGCGCCCAAGAGGACCTCGGCGTCGCCTTCCTCCGCCGAGGAGACACGGCGCAGGGCCGGGCGCACCTCGACGAGACGCTGGCGACCTATGAGCTCCTCGAGGCTCATCGTGGCATCGCACGCGTCGAGGCGGTCCTGCGTGCGGCCGGTATCCGCAGGGGCACCAGGAAGCCGCGCGGGCGCCCCCAGTTCGGCTGGGAATCCCTCACCCCCGCCGAGGTGACCGTGGCCCGACTCGCGGCCCAGGGACTCACCAACCCCCAGATCGGCGAACGCCTCTTCGTGTCCCGGCGCACCGTGCAGACCCATGTCGCCCATGTCTTCGCCAAGCTCGGCATCTCCTCGCGCACGCTGCTGGCCGCCGAGGTCGCGCGACGGGACACCTCCACGGCCGGCTGAAGGTCTCCCACCGTCGGCCTGGCACGGCCCGGTGCCGACCCTCCGGGCCAGCCTTCGACATCGGCCGGCTGGCGGATGTCTCGAGCGGGCCAGGTCCGCAAGGTGGGATCCGATCACGCCTTACCTGTCTCGAAGGTTTCGCCGATGTACCCATCCCCGGCTCACGCCTCGACACCGGTCCACCGTCGGCCGGCTAGGGGTCTCACACAGCCTCCGATCGCGACCCTGCTCGTGTTCGCTGTGCCCGCAGCGGGCTTCTCCGCGCCCTCCGGGCAGCGGTGGACGGACCCCGCCAGATGACCACCGGCATGGGCAGGCCGTGCGGCCGGTACGACCCGGAGCTGTGGTTCGCCGAGAAGCCCGAGCTGCTCGCCCGCGCCCAGGCGATCTGCGCCGGCTGCCCGGCCCGGGCGAGCTGTCTGGACGATGCGCTGAGCCGTCGTGAACCGTGGGGCGTCTGGGGCGGCGAGATCGTCCTGCGGGGACGTGTGATCGCCCACAAGCGTGGCCGTGGCCGGCCACGCAACGACCTACCGCCCGCGGCATGACCCGCACCGCCCGAACCGGTGCCGCCGACGAACGACCCGCGGGAGGGCCTCCCACCGATGAGCTCGGCGCAGGCCCTTCCGGTGCCGGACGTCTCGAAGCGTTCAGCGACGGCATCATGGCGATCGCCATCACCCTGCTGATCCTGGACGTACGGCTGCCACCGGGACAACCCGACCAGTCGCTGCTGACCCGGCTCGGCCGGCTGTGGCCCTCCTACCTGGCCTACCTGGACTCGTTCGTGACGATCGGGGTCGTCTGGATGTGTCACCACGCCTTCTTCCGACGCATCCAGCACGTCGACGTCTGGCTGATGTGGGCCAACCTCGTCCTGATGTCGGTGATCGCGTTCCTCCCGTTCCCCACGGCCGTCTTGTCGGCGCACATCGGCCAGGGCGGTACCTCAGCCAAGGTCGCGACCGCGTTCTTCGGTCTCGTCGCGACCCTCCAAGCCGTCGCCTGGCTCCTGATGTGGGCCGCCGTACGACACCGACCCACTCTGCTCAAGCCGTGCTACGACGCTTCGTTCGCCCGCGTCGAGAACCGACTCGGGTGGATCGGCGTCGCCGTCTTCAGCGGATGCATCGCCCTGGCCCTGGTCGCTCCGTGGCTCGCCCTGGGGGTCTACCTGGCCGCCGTCGTCGGCTTCGGGGCGACCGTCAACGGCTGGCACGCACTCGCGGGCCGACCGCCCTCGGGTGCGTGAGAGCCACCGAGTCGACCTTTGCCCGGGACGGCGCGGAACGGCCGCCACCGAATCGGTCACCTAGCGGATGATTCGAGGCTGCTGCAACCCAACACTTCGAGGGTGAACAGGCTCTCGGGCGCGACGACGCGGCAGGACCGACTGCGGGTGCTGTCGGGGGCGTTCGTGCTGGTGTGGAGCAGCGGCTACGTCGCCGCCGGGCTCGCGGTACGCGACATCGCCCCGCTGGCGATCACGTTCTGGCGGTTCGTCGCCGCAGCCGCCCTCCTCGCGGTCGTCGCGGCCGTACGCCGTGAACGGTGGCCGCGTGGCCGAGCGCTGTGGTCGGCGGCCGGCATCGGGGTGCTGATCTTCGGCGTGCAGTTCGGGCCCTTGTACTACGGCATCGCCCAAGGCGTGCCGGCCGGAACCACGGCGTTGATCGCCTGCTCGGCTCCGCTCCTGGTGGCGGTGTTCTCGGTGCCGCTGGGCTGGGAACGACTGGCACGTCAGCAGTGGGCGGGAGTCGCACTCGGAGTGGTGGGCGTGGCGGTCACACTGGCCGACCGGGTCGGCCGGCCACCGCACGTGCTCGACCTGGCCTGGACGGTGCTCGGCCTCCTCGGTCTGGTCAGCGGCACCATGCTCCAAGGACGCGCCCGGTTCCGAGCCGGCCGGACCTCCATCGCCGCCGTGGAGATCGCGGCGGGGGCCGTGGTCGTCGGTGCCCTGGCACCGTGGGCGGGCTCGATGCGGATTCCCGACTCCTTCTCGGCACTGGCGACGATGACCTGGATCGCCGTTGTCACCGGTGCTGGCGGGCCGCTGCTGATGTTCGCACTCCTGGAACGACGCGGCGCTCTGCGGACCAGCTCGCTGCTGTTCATCGTCCCCGGGATCACGGCCCTCGCGTCGTGGCCGATCCTGCACGCGCCGATCGGAGCACTGGCCGCGGTCGGCCTGGTCGTGGCCGGCATCGGTCTGTGGCTGGCGCTACGCAGCACGTCGGATGCGCGCGAGTCACTCCCAGCCGAGGCCATGGATGAAGGGCAGGGAGATGACGTGCTCGTCGGCTGAGCCAGCCCGAACGCACCGAACCACCCGCGCCCGCCGTCATCGCCCTCCCCTGGCGGACACCGGAGCCGCGCTGGCTGCCGTCGCTCCCCCCGGCACGGCGGCCAGCGCTCCCGGCCGCCGGTGACACATCCGGTGTCGGCGAGGCAAGCGCCAACCGCAGCACATCGACGTTCGGTCGAACTGGCCACCTACCGCCGAGGAGGCCGAAGGTCCTACGATCCTCCAACCTCCGGAAGCGGCGGACTCGAACGTTGACCCACCGTGACCCGAGCTCTCCACGACGTCCGAGCGACATCGCGCTGACCTGAACGTCCGCGGGAGGCTCCTCAGGCATCGGTGTCGAAAGGCACGTGCCACGTCCGACGTGGTGGTGAGCCGAAACCGCCCGACGTCCTTCGAAGGAGCCCACCATGTCGCCCGATCTGCACCCCGACACCCGGGAGGAGGAGACCGGCCAGACCTCGCGCAAGGTCGTCGCCGGTCACTTCCTGTCTCTCGACGGAGTGGCCGAGGCACCCGAACGGTTCATCACCGCGTGGGACGACGAGACGGATGCCAGCGGCGCCGATCTCATCGCCACCCAGGACGCCGTCATTCTCGGCCGCCGCACCTATGACGAATGGGCGGAGTTCTGGCCGGGCAGTGAGATCCAGCCCTTCGCCTCCTTCATCAACGCCGTTCCCAAGTACGTCGCAACCTCGACGCGGCTCGACCGCGAGTGGACCAGCTCGCGCGTGATCGACGGCGGGCTGATCGACTTCGTGCGGCATCTGAAGGGTCAGCCGGGCGGCGACGTCGGCGTGCACGGCAGCATCTCCGTCACGCGGACGCTGCTGGCCGCCGACGTCGTCGACGAGCTCCGGCTCGTCATCGCGCCGACGATCGCCGGCAGTGGGCAGCGACTGCTCGACGGGTTGCCGCTGATCCGGCTCGAGACGATCCGCGGCGCTGCCTCGTCCAGCGGCCACGTCCTCGTCGACTACCGCGTCGTGCACTAGGCGGCCGCCGAGAGCAGGGGACCGTTCGAGCCGGCCGACGTCCACGACTCTGACCGCGCGCTCCGCAATCCGTTTGCCGAAGAGTGGCCGTGCTGGGACGCTCGCGGCATGCCTCCCAGCGCCGTCGAGCCGCCGTTCGACCAGCTCCTGGCGACGGCGGAGGCGGTGGCGCGGGATCGTCCCGAGGTGGACCTCGAGCTGGCTCGGGAGGTGTTCCTCGAGGCGGCGACCCTGCTCCACAACGGCCTCGCCCTGGACGGTCTGGACGAGCACGACGCGAGTGCCGTGGTCGCGGGGCTGTGCGTCGACCTCGTGGCCGCGGACCCCGGCGCGGCGGTGCGCGCGCGCTCCCGGGTGACGTTGGAGAGTCCTGGGGATCTGCACGACCCCGAGCTGGTGTCCGGCGCCTACCTCGTCGCGGCGGCGATCCTGCAGCTCTGAGCTCCGGGCGCCCTGGACATCCCGCGCTAGCCCATCACACTGCGTGGCGCGTCGCCCTGAGTGGACCGCAGACGCGAGAACGTGCCCAGGTCGATCGTGTGCCCGGTGCGCGGGAGGCGCAGCCGAACGGGGTCGTGGTCGTGGTCGTGTCCGGCGCGCACCGCGGCGATCAGGGCGGCCATCAGCCGGCCCACGAGGGGCGCGTTCTTGAACTGGTTCCCACTCGTCCCGATCGCGACGAAGTAGCCGGGCTCGCGCGTGCGGTCGTAGATGGGCGTCCAGTCCTCGGCGACGTCGTACACCCCCACGACGCCGCTCGGCCGGCTCGGCACACGCAGCTCGGGCATCCGGCGAGCGGCGCGGGTGACCTGGGCGCGGAACCCGGCCGCGGTCGGCCGGGGGTCGACCGTGTCGGGGTCGTCGACCCACTCCAGCGGATCGCACTCGGGCTCGATCCCGCCCACGAGGAGGTGGCCGTCGCCGGCCGGGCGAAGGTAGGTCCCGAGGTCGAGGTCGGCGAGCGCGACGGCCGCGTCACCGGCGTACTCCTGGGGTGCCGCGACGTGGTGCACCTCCTGCCGCATGGGCCGGGTCGCGACGCCGAAGTCGTCCTCGATCCCGGCGAGCGCGTTGACGCGCCCGGACCACGGTCCGGCGGCGTTCACCACCACATCGGCCTGCAGATCACCCGCCGGCGTGGCCACGCGCCACCTGCTCCCGTCGCGGGCGAGTGCGGTGACCGTACGCCGTAGGAGGAAGCCGGCACCGTGCGCCTCGGCCGCGGCGGCCAGGTTCGCGGCGGCGAGCTGTGGGTCGTCGACGTACCCGGCGTCCGGCGTCCACAGCCCGTCGAGCTCGCCGTGCGCCGGCGCGAAGAACTCGTCCGAGTCGACCGGCCGGGGTGGGCCGAAGACACCGGGGTCGAGTGCGGGGGCACGGCGGGAGATGTCGTCGCCGTCCCAGCGCTCCCAGGGCACGCCGGCGCGGTCGAACAGCGCGGTGGTGTGGGCGAAGCGAGCCGCGTCGGCGGGCACCACGAGCATCCCGGTACGCCGGAAGGTCGCCAGGATGGCGCCTCCTCGCCCACCCAGGTGCGCATCCCAGTCGCGCCAGGCATGCAGGGATTCCCACGCGAGCGCCACGCCGGCCCAGGTGGAGTAGTTGAACCGGACGATGGCGCTGGAGGCGCTGGTCGAGCCGTGCCCGACGCCGCCGGCCTTGTCGACGACGACGACACGATGTCCGTCGCGGGCGAGCTCGAGGGCGATCGCGGAGCCGATCACCCCGGCTCCGATCACAACGACGTCGACTCGGCGATCGGTCATGACGGCATCCAACCCCACCTCGGTAGCACGCCCCACCCGGTGCCCACGCTCAGCCGGCGACGCCGCCGATCAGTGCGCCCAGATCGGAGAGTGCCTGCGGGTTGACCCGGTAGTAGACCCACACGCCGCGCTTCTCGCGGTCCAGGAGACCCGAGTCGTGCAGCACCTTGAGGTGATGGCTGATCGTCGGCTGGGACAGGTCGAACGCGTCGTTCAGATCGCACACGCAGGCCTCGCCATCGCCGTGAGAGGCCACCATCGAGAGCAACCGGAGCCGTACCGGGTCGGCCAGCGCCTTGAGCAACGGGGCGATCCGTCCGGCGACCTCGGCCGAGAGCGGCTCCTTGGCCAGGGGCGCGCAGCAGGCGATCGTCTGGACCGGCGTCAGCTCGAGAAGAGACTTCGACACCTATCGATATTGACATCCCTCGATGTCTTGGGTCAAACTCCGAATCCATAGACGCTCATCTATCTCTAGGGAGATCCCCATGTCCCGCGTCCAGCTCGCGATCAACGTCGACGACCTCGAGGCCTCGATCGACTTCTATCGGAGGCTCTTCGGCACCGAGCCGGCCAAGGTCCGGGCCGGCTACGCCAACTTCGCCGTCGCCGAGCCGCCGCTCAAGCTGGTCCTGATCGAGAACCCGGGTCACGGCGGATCGCTGAACCACCTCGGCGTCGAGGTGGAGGACGTCGACGCCGTGGACATCATCCAGACCCGCCTGGCGGAGGTCGGCCTGGCGTCGGTCGACGAGCGCGGCACGACCTGTTGCTACGCCGTGCAGGACAAGTTCTGGGTCACCGGGACCCCGAACGGCGAGGCCTGGGAGGTCTACACCGTCCTGGCCGACAGCCCCACGCCGAACGGCGGAGCCGAGGGCCAGGAGTGCTGCACCAGCGCCCTCGTCCAGGCGTCGCCCGCCCAGGCTGCGGCCGCCGGCGACTGCTGCGGGTAGGAGGCCCGGCCCCGGCGGCAACGCCCTTTCGCTCGCGTGCGGCACGACCGGGCGGTGACGCGCCTTCATCGTCAATTCATGTTCCGTGGTTAGCGTCTGGCAGGATCGGCGCCTCGGACCGCTCGGTCCGAACTTCGAGGGGGGCGAAGTGGCAGCATCAGACAGTCCTGTCACCGTGTTGTCCGTGGTGGGCGCGGGACGCAGTGGCACCACGGTGGTCGCCAGCATCCTGGGCGAGGTCCCGGGATGCGCGAGCGCGGGAGAGATCCGCTGGCTCTGGGAGCGTGGGGTGCTCGACGGGCGACCGTGCGGCTGCGGCGAGAAGCCGGCCACGTGCCCGGTGTGGTCGCAGGTGATCAAGGGTTGCCTGACGACACCCGGACCGGACGGCGTACTGCCCACCGTGGAGTCGATCGTGGCCGCGCAGCAGCAGCTCGACGAGACCCGGAACCGTCTGCGCGTGCTGCGCAACCCGGTGGCGACCGACGAGGACCGCTCCGCGTTGCGACTGGTCCGCCACGTGACCGGCGTCGTGGTCCGCAGCTTCGCCGAGGCGACCGGGGCCGACGTCGTCATCGACACCTCCAAGCGACCGTTGGACGCGGCCGTCATGGCCCAGGTCCCGGGCGTCGACCACTTCGTGCTGCACATGGTGCGCGACCCCCGGGCCGTCGCCCACTCGTGGCGGCGCGCGAAGGCCTTCTCGGTCGGCGACCAGACGCGCACGATGGGGACCCGCAAGCTGCCGGCGACGGTACGTCGTTGGCTCGCCAACGCCCTCGGCACCGAGGCGCTGCATCGCCACGTGTCACCCGACCACTGGCAACGACTGCGCTACGAGGACTTCTGCGCACAGCCGGTCGAGTCGATGGACCGCCTGCTGACGATGATGGGGGTGCCCGGACGGCCGCCCTTCGAGAACGCCGGCACCGTGCACCTGCAGCCCAACCACATCGTCGCCGGGAACCCGAGCCGCTTCACGGTCGGCTCGGTACGGATCCGGGTCGACGAGGAGTGGAAGACGGCGATGAGCCGGACCGACCAGATGGTGGTGGCGACCAGCACCTGGCCGCTGCTGCACCGCTACGGCTACACGTTGCGGCCCTGAGCCGGCGGGCGGACCGGCCCGACTCCAGCTCCCCTGTCAGCGCCTGGCACGGCTCCGATCGACGGCGGTCGAGGTGGCTCGCGACTACGATGTCAGCCTCCCTGCCGAGCCGCAGTCGCCCGGCGGACGGCTCGGTCGACCGGGAAAGGTGGTCCGTTGCGAGTTCTGCTCGCCGAGGACGACGTCCGGCTCGCCGAGGTCCTCGAGCAGTCCCTGACCGAGGCGGGGTGGACCGTCGAGCTCCACCACGACGGCGGTGACGCGTTCCGGGCGGCGACCGATCCGGAGGCCCGCGGCGGGCGGCCGTTCGACGTCCTGCTGCTGGACTGGATGCTGCCGACGATGGACGGCCTGACCGTGTGCCGACGGGTGCGCTCACTGGGCATCAACACACCCGTGCTGATGCTCACCGCCCGCAGCACGACACGCGACCTGGTCGCCGGTCTGGAGGGCGGCGCCGACGACTACATGAAGAAGCCCTACGAGCTCGAGGAGCTGTTGTCGCGCCTGCGAGCGCTCTACCGCCGTAGCCGCGTCGATCCCGACGAGCCGCCGTTGACCGTCGGCGACCTGACCCTGGATCCCGTCGCCCACCGGGTGACCCGCCGCGGCGTCCTCGTCGAGCTCTCGGCCCGCGAGTTCGACATCCTCCGCCTGCTGATGTCGCGCGTGGGAAAGGTGGTGACCCGTCTGATCATCCTCGAGGAGGTCTGGGACGGGGAGACCGACCTGCGCAGCAACGTCATCGACGTCCACATCGCCGCACTCCGGGCGAAGATCGACAAGCCCTTCGGCACCGACACGATCACCACGCTGCGCGGCGTGGGCTACCGGCTCGAGCCCGCTCGACCGACCACCTCCGGGCAGCCGTGAGCTGGCTCGAGCGACGGGTCGCCCGCGTCCCGCTCCGGCGACGACTGGTCGCCGGGTTCGTGGCCACCATGTTCGTGCTCCTCACGGGCGCCGCGGCCTTCGTGTACTGGCGGGTCCAGCACGCCCTCGACCGCAACCTCGACACCAGTCTCCATCGCGCGGCGACCGCCATCGCGCCGCACGTCAGCAGTTCCGGGAACCTCCCGGTGGACGACGTCAGCCTCGCCACGATCGACGGCCTCCAGGTCCTCGACGCCGACGGACGGGTGCTCGGCCACGACGGCCGACTCGGTGAGGCGACCGCGCTCGACCAAGGAGCTGTCCGGGAAGCCGCGGCGGCTCCCATCTTCCGCGACACCGGCACGGTGTTCATCGACCCCGACAACGACGCCCTCCGCCTCTACGCCCTGCCCGTGCACCCGACCGGCGCCACGGGCGGATCCTCCCCGGCGGTCCTCGTGCTCGCCCTCGACAAGAACCAGCGCGACGAGGCGCTGCGCGAGCTCGTCGCCCAGCTCACCCTCACCGGCCTCGCCACCCTCGTGCTGACGGCGTTCGTCGGTGACCTCCTCGCCCGCGCCGCCCTGCGGCCGGTGGAGACCTACCGCCGCCGTGCGACCGACATCGCCGCCGGGGCGACCACCCTGCGTCTGGAGGTCCCGGCCGAGCGCGACGACGAGATCACCCGCCTCGGGCACACGCTCAACGAGATGCTCGACGCGCTGACACGTGCCCTGGAGCGGGAGCGACGGTTCACCAACGACGCCAGCCACGAGCTCCGCACCCCGCTCACCAGGCTCACCAGCCGGGTCCAGCTCACCCTGCGCAGGTCCCGCACCGTTGCCGAGCACGAGCGGGCACTGGAGGAGATCCAGCACGACCTGACCCGGCTCACCGCGCTCGCGGACGAGCTGCTCACCCTCGGCGCTGCCGGCGAGGGCGCCGACGGCTCGTGCGGGCCGACCGACGTGTCCCAGGTCGTTCGGACGATCGCCTCGCTGCGGAGGGCACTCGCCCCGGCCGGAGGTCCCTACAGCGTCGCCGCCGCCCTCAGCGTCGAGACCGCCGGGCCGTGCCCGGTCGCGGTGGACGCCGTACGGCTGGAACGCATCGTCGACAACCTCCTCGACAATGCCGCGCTGCACGGCTCGACTCCGGTCACGGTCACCGTCAACCGCGCCGTCCGGACCGAGTCGGCCGACACCGGGCCCGCTGCCTGGGTCCGGCTCCTGGTGCGTGACAGCGGGCCCGGCATCCCGACGGACCTGCTCCCCACAGCCACGGAGCGCTTCGCGCGGGCTCCGGAGGCCCGCAGCCGCCCGGGCTCGGGACTCGGCCTCGCGCTGGTCGCGACCCTGGTCGAGCGCGCCGGCGGGGAGCTTCGGCTCTGTCACGACGGCCAGCACCAGAGCACCGGGCACGCGGCGCCCGTGGCGTGCGACCACGACGACGCGATGACCGTCACCGTGCTCCTCCCCGCGGACTCGGCGGCAGGCACCCCGGACCCGACGATGCCCCGGCGCCGTTGAGCTCGTCGGGTGTCCGTGAGGACGCGATGCCTGGTGATGGAGGAGCGTGGCGCGTCGGCATGAGCGCCCGTGGCACAGTCAGCTGCTGAGCCGGTCGCGGCCGTCGCGCCTCGACGCGGCTCGGCTCACCACGACTGCACTCAGGCCTGGGCGCGTGCGGTGATGATGCGCGCCCGGAGCCGGTGCAGCCGCGGCATCACGGCGTAGATCACGATCGGGACGGCGATCGTGGCAAGGACGAACGTCCGCGCGACCCTGGGCAGGGTGGCGAGGCTGTCGCCGAGCACGAGGTTGAGGATCGTCAGGGTCGGGAAGACCGCGACCCAGATCATGAGGGCCAGCTGGTGCTTGGTCGGCGGTGGGACGTGATGGGACATGTCCAGCTCCTGTGCGTGTGTGGAAGGGTCCGAGAGACATCAGGCCGGAAGGCCTGATCGGAGGTGTTGGAGGTCGCGGGCGGTGTCCTCGGCCACGAGGTCGGCGTTGACGGCGATCGCCGCGGCCGAGCCCTCCCCGGCGGCCGTGATCACCTGGGCGCGCGGGTTCGCGGCGTTGCCGGCGACCCAGACGCCCGGCACGCTGGTGCGTCCGCTCGCGTCGGTGACCGGCCAGTGCTCGTCGTCGAGGTCGCAGCCCAGCGATTCCAGCAGGCCGTCGCTCGGCACCATCCTGGGTCGCACGAACACCGCGTTCCGCGGCACCGTGTGACCCGACTCCAGCTCGACCCCGGTGAGCCGGTCGTCGCGTACGACGAGACGAGCCACGCGCCCGTCGACCACGCCGACCGCCCGGGCGACGAGCCGCTCGCGCTCCTCGTCGGTGACCCGCCCGGTGTGGGGGAAGAACACGACGTCCGCCGACCACTGTCGGAGCAGCAGCGCGTGCTCGACCGCGCCGGGCGTCCCGCCGAGGACGCCGAGGGGCTGGTCGCGTACCTCGTAGCCGTGGCAGTAGGGGCAGTGGAGGAGGTCTCGGCCCCACCGCTCTCGCACACCGGGCACGTCGGGCACCTCGTCGCGCAGGCCGGTGGCGACCAGGACCCGCCGCGCGGACCGTGACCGGCCCGAGTCCAGCTCGACGTCGAACCCGTCGTCGAGGCGGGTGATCCCCGTGACGCGGGCTGACACGAGGTGAGCGCCGTACCCGACGACCTCGGCGCGGGCCGCGTCGGTGAGCTCGCCGGGAGGCGTGCCGTCCCGCCCGATGAACCCGTGCATGTGGGAGGCCGGTGCGTTGCGCGGCTCACCGGCGTCGACCACCACCACCCGGCGGCGGGCCCGGGCGAGCACCAGGGCGGCGGAGAGCCCGGCGGCTCCCCCGCCGATGACCAGGACGTCGTAGTCGTTCATGTCGTCGAGGGTCTCGGCTCGGGCTCTGTGCGGCAATGACTGTTGCCGTTTCCGGGAACGGCGCGATCCAATGACCTCGTGCCGGACTCCGCTGCGCTGACCTCCGCCCTCGAGCTGGTGGGGCCACGCCTGCGCCGCATCCGTGACCAACGTGGCCTGACCCTGACCGAAGCGGCCACCGCCACAGGCATCTCCAAGAGCACCCTGTCGCGCCTGGAGACCGGGCAGCGGCGCCCGAGCCTCGAGCTCCTGCTCCCCCTGGCCCAGACCTACCGCGTCCCCCTCGACGACCTGGTCGGGGCGCCGGAGGTCGGCGATCCGCGCATCCGGCTCAAGCCGCGTCGGGTCCACGGACGCACCGTGGTGCCGCTGGCCGGTCAGCCGGGCGGGATCCAGGCCTGGAAGATCCTGATCCCGAAGTCGCAGACCAGGCCGAGGATCCGCAGGCACGACGGGTTCGAGTGGCTCTACGTGCTGGCCGGGCAGATGCGCCTCGTCCTCGGTGACCGCGACCTCGTGCTGGGCGTCGGCGAGGCGGTCGAGTTCGACACCCTCGTCCCGCACTGGTTCGGCAGCACCGGTGACGGCCCCGCCGAGGTGCTCAGCATCTTCGGCCGTCCGGGCGAGCGCATGCAGGTGCTCGCGCCGAGCACGGACTAGGCAGCCGGTGGGGTCTGGCAATCTCGCCACGAGCGGGTCGACCGGCTCCGGGACGCCGGCGAACGTTCCGACGTGGTGCGCGCTCGCGACGTTCGTGGCCTTCCTGGTCGTCGTGGCCCTGATCCGCTCTGGCGCCGTCGGCACCGAGCCGCCGCCACCTGGAGGTTCGAGCACCGCACGTCCGCGTGTCCGCTGTGGCTACCGTGACGATGTCCCGATCTTCGAGGAGAGCCGATGAGCGACCTGGCCTGGCACTTCGTGGTGCGCGACGTGGAGCGCGCGAGCCGGTGGTACGCCGACGTCCTCGGCGCGATCGAGACGAGCAGGGTGACCCTGCCCGACGGGACGGTGATGACCGCCGATCTCCGGATCGGCGACGCCACCGTGGCGATCGGCCGCGAGCTGCAGCCGTGGGGCGTGCTGTCGCCCGAGACGCTCGGTGGCACGTACGGCGCTCTGCACCTGCGCGTGGACGATGCCGACGCGGTCTGGGAGGCGGCGACGTCCGCCGGTGCGACCGCGTTCGAGCCCCTACACGACGCGTTCTGGGGTGTGCGGACCGGCCAGTTCGTGGACCCGTTCGGGCACCGGTGGGCGATCGACCAGCCGGTCCGCGACGTACCTCCCGACGAGGTGCAGCGGCTCGCGGCCGAGGCGTTCGCGGCGGTGCCGGGCACCGCGGCCGAGGACCGATCGGGACCCGACGTGCGGGAGCTGCGGCTCGTCGTGACCACCGACGACTACGACGCCGCCGTCGCCTTCTACCGCGACGTGCTGGGCATGCCGGTCTCGGCGGAGTACGTCTCGGAGGACCAGGGCCGGGTCGTGATCCTCGAGGCGGGGGCCGCGACCCTGGAGATCGGCGACCCACCGCACGCCGACTACGTCGATCTCGTCGAGGTAGGACGGCCGGTCGCCGGCCACGTGCGGGTGGCGCTGCGCGTGGATGACGCCGCGCGCGCCACCGACGACGCGACCGGCGGTGGGGCCGAGCTGGTCGCTCCCCCGACGCTCACGCCGTGGCACTCCCGCAACGCACGGCTCGAGGCACCCGGTGACCTCCAGATCACGCTGTACCAGGACGAGGCCGACTGAGCGCGTCGTCAGCGCAGCACGAACCAGAGCCCCAGGAGGCCGGGCGTCAGCCCCAGGAGGAGCCACCACGAGAGCGGCGAGCGCCGGTGGATGAGCCGAGCCGCGACGACGGCGCCGACACCACTCAGCGAGGCGAGCACGTTGAGGCCGACGCCGGCCCCGGGACGCGACCCGTCGGCGAAGACACCGGCCACGGCAAGACCTACCGACAGGTGCAGGATCGTCGTCGCCGCCAGCACCGAGAGCACCCACTGCTGCACCCGTGTGATCTCCCGCGACTCGACGCTCGGCCGTTGCAGGTTGGCCGGATCCATCAGGTGGCGCGGCCGCTTGGTGGGCTGTGTCGTGTCCATTTGATCGTTAGTGTACCAATCATTGGTACACTAAGCATTGTGGCGAAGCCAACAGAGACGACCGTCGAGAACCCGCTGGCTCTTCAGGAGCAGGTGTGCTTCGCCCTCGCCGTGGCCTCGCGCAGCGTGGTCGCGCTGTACCGCCCGGTCCTCGAGCCGATGGGACTCACCCACCCCCAGTACCTCGTGATGCTCGCGTTGTGGGAGCACGGGTCGGTGTCGGTCCGGGAGCTGTCCCACCTGCTCCAGCTCGACCCCGGCACCCTCTCCCCCTTGTTGAAGCGCCTCGAGTCGGCGGGACTCGTCCGACGAGAACGCAACCCGAACGACGAGCGCGCCCTGGCCGTGGAGCTGACCCGCGAGGGGCGCGCGTTGCGACGCAGGGCGCTGAAGGTCCCGCCCGCCGTCGTGGAGCGGCTGGGCATGGACGTCGACGAGCTGAAGGCCCTGCAGCGGCGGCTGAACCGGGTCATCGACGCCGCCACCCGGGCGCCGGCCTGAAACCCACGAGCCCCGGCGACCGTCGGTGCGCCAGACTGCCAGGCGTGCAGGAGCCCTGGGAGGACCCGGAGTGGCTGGCGCCCGCCATGGCGTGGGTCGACGACCGTCTGGCCCACGCGGGTCGACCGCGGACCGGCGAGCCCGACCAGGTGCACGTGCGGCCCTGGTCGACCGCGATCCGGGTGCCGACCGCCCGGGGTGACGTGTGGTTCAAGGCGAACACCCCGGAGCTGCGGCACGAAGCCCTGGTCACGCTGCTGCTCTCGCGCCGCGTTCCCGACCGGGTGCCGCCACTGATCGCCGACGACCTGGACCGCGGCTGGATGCTGATGGAGGACGGCGGCCGGCGGCTGCGCGAGATCATCGCCGAGGAGCGCGACCTCTCCCGGTGGGACGACATCCTGGTGGGCGCGGCCGACATCGCCCGGGCGATGGAGCCCGACGTCGAGGAGCTGCTCGCGGCCGGCGTCCCCGACCTGCGCCTGGCCGTCCTCCCGGACCGGTACGCCGCGGCGGTCGCCGCGGCGGACGTGGAGCAGCGGTTCCGTGACGCCGTGCCCCGGGTCCGCGAGATGGCCGAGGAGCTCGCGTCGTACGGCGTGACCGAGACGCTGCAGCACGACGACCTCCACGACGGTCAGGTGTTCGTCCGCGACGACCGGCAGCTGATCCTGGACTGGGGTGACGCCGTCATCTCGCACCCGTTCTTCACGTTGTCGGTCACCTTGGAGGGCGTCATCGCATGGGGGCTCGACGACGTCGAGGACTCCGTGGACATCAACCCGCTCATCGACCTCTACCTGCGCCGCTACGCCCCGGACCGTCCGGAGCTGCGCGAGGCCGTTCCGCTGGCGCTGCGGCTCGGGTGGGCCTGCCGGGCGGCCAACGGCACGGTCGTCGAGGACCCGGAGTCCACGAAGAACCGGCTCCGGATGTTCCTCGACGGCCGGACGGACTAGCTGGGCGTCAGCCCTGGATGCCGGCGCCGCAGTTGCGCCCCATCATCAGCCACTCGTTGGTGGTGTGACCGTACGCGGGCCGCGCGTGCTGGTCCGGCGGGTGCGGGGCACGGGCCTGCGCCGACGGGCCGACGAGGAGCGCCGCCAGCACCACGGCGCCGGCCGCGCGTACCAGGATGCGCGTCACGACAGGTCCTTGGTCTCGCAGTGGAGCCCCATCCGCATGCCGTTGCTGCCGTACTTGTGCGGCACCGGCGCCTGGAAGTGCCCGGTCGTCTCGGTGGGACCGGCGTGCTGTCCGTGACTCGAGTCGGCGGGCGCCACCGGCCCCCGCGCGGCCTGAGCGCCGTACGTCGAGGCCACGAGCACCCCACCGAGCGCCACCGCACCGAGCGTGGACAAGATCCGGGTGAGCGTCATCGACTACCTCCTCCGGACGTGGCCCGTCCACGCTAGGCCGTCCCGCTCCCCCGCTCAAGCAGGCGAGGCGGCCGGACAGGTCGACCGGTCGGTGGTCTCGGCCCGAATGGGGAGAAACGGGTGAGGTCGCGGCGGACCGAGAAGGTAGCGTCACCTGCGATCCGGATCCCGGCGGGAGCCGGAAGGAGCTAGATGACCTACGAATCACAGGACCAGTCGTCGCGGCTCGGGATGGTGCTCACCGGAGGCGCGGAGGGACTGATCACCGGCACCGTGGTGTGCGCCGCGGCGATCGCGTACGGCGCCGGGCACGTGGAGTCGACCCGCACGCTGTGCCTGGTGATCCTCGGCACCGTCACGGTCTACTGGCTCGCCCATCTGCACGCCGAGACGCTCGGCAGCGCGCTCACCCACGGGCACCACCCGCTGCTCGCGTTCCGCCACGCCTTGGCCGAGACCTGGTTGATCGCCGGGGTCTCCGCGCTGCCGGTGGGGATCCTCCTGGTCGCCGAGCTGTTCGGCGCGGACCTGCGCACCGCGGCCTGGGTCGCCCTCGTCGCCACCATCGGGCTGCTGACCGTCTACAGCTACGTCGCCGGACTCCGCGGCGGCCTCGACCCATGGGGTCGGATCGCCAGTGCTGCCGGGGGTGCCGTCCTCGGGATCCTCGTCGCGCTGCTCAAGATCGCGCTGCACTGACCACCGACGGCTACGCCACCGGGTCACTCCCCGGCGACCGCGGCGAACCAGGTGGCCACCTGCGCTGGGTCGTGATCCAGCGCGGCGTCGTGCACCGCGACCTCCGTCATCGAGGTGCCGGGCACCTGCGACTCCCACCAACCGCCACAGGGCTCGATCCTCTCGCGCTCCATGAACGCGAGCTTCCGCTCCCGGATCTCGTCGGGCATCGCCTCGGCGAACACCAGGAACGTGTTGGTGTGGGGCGGGTCGGGGGTCACCTTCAGTCCGCGTCGGGTCAGCTCGGCCGCCAGGGACCGCGCCCACGCGGCGTACTCCCCCATCCTCGGGAGCCGCTCCTTCAGCCCGGCCAGCGCAGAGACGGCGTACGGCGTGAGGTGGAAGAGGGTGCCGCCCATCCGCCGGCGCCAGGTGCGCGCCTCGATGACGACGTCCTCGGGTCCCGCGAGGGCGGCGCCGGCCAGCGCCTCGAGGCCCTTGTAGAACGAGACGTACATGGTGTCGACGAGAGCGGCGACCTCGGTGAGGTCCTTGCCCCAGTACCCCTGGGACTCCCAGATCCGGGCGCCGTCGGCGTGCAGCGGTACGCCGAGCTCGCGGGCGGCCTCCGAGAGTGCGGTCAGGTCGTCCCACGACGGGAGCAGACAGCCGCCGTCACGCAGGGGCAGCTCGATCAGGGCGGCCCCGAGGCCGGGAGACAGCTTGCGGAGGTCGTCGGCGGTCGCGGTGACGGGCCCGGTCGTGAGGTGGTCGAACTCGAAGCCGTGCAGCCGGCGCGGCCCGTCGTCCTCGTGCTTGAGCAGGTGCGAGAGATCCGGGATCGCGACCCGCTTCGACCCGGTGCGGTCGCACCACACCCGCAGGGCCGCCTGCTGCGCCATGATCCCGCTCGGGAAGAGAGCCGCGGCCGGCTTGCCGAGGAGCTCGGCCACCTCCGCCTCGACCCGCGCCACGGCGCCCTTCTCGGCGTACATGTCCCACTCGTCGATGCCCAGCTCCTCCGCGGCGTCGGCCACCGCCCGCAACGTCTGCGCCGGAGTGCGTCTGGCGTGCCAGAACACCGAGGTGTCACAGGCCTTCGACGCTGCCTCGAGTCGTTCCCTGAGCTCGTCGTCCACGATCGCCACTCAACCAGTCGCCGTGGAACGACGACAATCGGGGGACACGCGCCTACGTGAGCAGACGGGTCCCCTCCGGAACGCCCTCGCCGCGCCCGACGCCCTCGACCATCTCCTGCAACGCGGTCAGCGCGACGCGCTGCGGGAACGGGCCGAAGCTGACCCGGGCGACGCCGAGCTCCTCGAGTCTGGCCAACGACGGTGCCGCGGATGCCGGGAGCATGGTGAGGCGTCGCGGGCCGAACGCGTCCACCAACGCCACGACCTGGGCCTCGACCAGGCGACCCGGCACGAAGACCACCGGAGCGCCGGCTTCGAGGAAGGCCCGGCCGCGCTCGATCGCGTCGGCCAGTACGGCGTCGGGGTCGCGGTCGCCGGCCCGTAGGAAGGCGTCGGTGCGGGCATTGAGCACGAAGTCCGGCACGCCCTCGGCCTCGGCCGCCCGCATCACGGACTCGACCACGGCGGTCGCCTCCGCGAGGGGCTTCAACTGGTCCTCGATGTTGCAGCCGGCCACACCCAACCCGATGGCCCGGCGCACCGTCTCGGCCGCGTCGCCGTACCCCGCCTCGAGGTCGGCGGTGACCGGCAGGTCGACCGCGTCCACGACTCGACCCACGGCCTCGAGCATCAGGCCACGCGGGATGTGCTCGCCGTCCTGGTAGCCGTACATGGCGGCGATCGCGTGGCTCGCGGTGGCGATCGCGGTGGTGCCGGGCGTCTGGGCGACGACCCGGGCGCTGGCGACGTCCCACACGTTGACGAGGGTGAGGAGGGCCGGGTCGGTGTGGAGAGCCAGCAGCGCGCTGGCCCGCTCGGCGGTCGAGGTCATGGACCGAGTATCTCCGCGGCCACCGACCGCCGTCGAACCGCTCGTGGCCTACTCCCAGAACACGCGGTCGACCACGGCGCGAGCGCGGCGGGTGGTGCGCAGGTAGTCGTTGACCATCTCGTCGGAGCGACCGCTGCCGTAGCCGAGGATGCTGGAGATCGCCGACCGCTCGCGGGCGTCCCGCGGCAGCTGGTCGCCGCTACGCCCGGTGACCAGTGTGATCGCGTTCCGCAGCCGGCTGACCGAGCGCCACGCGTGGTCGAGGGCCGTGTGGTCCGCGGCGTCGAGCAGGTCCGCGTCGCGAGCGGCCTCGAGCGCGGTCAGGGTGCGCGGGCTGCGCAGCGCCGGCACCTGCCCGGCGTACCGGAGCTGGAGGAGCTGGACGGTCCACTCGATGTCCGCGAGCCCGCCGCGGCCGAGCTTGAGATGGGTATGGGGGTCGGCACCGCGTGGCAGCCGCTCGCGGTCGACCCGTGCCTTGATCCGGCGGACCTCGGTGACGTCGGCGTCGGTGACCCCGGCCGACGGATAGCGCAGCGGGTCGATCAGCGCGGTGAATGCCTCGCGGACGCCCTGGTCGCCGACGACCGCGTCCGCGCGCAACAGGGCCTGGGCCTCCCACACCTTCGACCACTTCGCGTAGTAGGCGGCGTACGACGCGAGCGAGCGCACGAGTGGCCCCTGCTTGCCCTCGGGCCGGAGGTCCGCGTCGACGACGAGCGCCGGATCGCTGGCCGGAGCGATCAGCAACCGGCGCAGCTCGTTGGCCACGGCATGGGCGTACGCCGTGGCCTCCTCGCCGTCGTCGCCCACCGGCTCGTGCACGAACATCACGTCCGCATCGCTGCCGTACGACAGCTCGAAGCCGCCGTACCGGCCCATCGCGACGATCGCCATCCGGGTGGGCGCCTGGTCGAGACCGCGCTGCTCGCGCACCACCCGCCCCGCGACGTCCAGCGTCGCCTCGAGCGTGGCGTCGGTGAGTCGCGACAGCGCCGCGCCCACGGTCGCCACGTCGATCTCGCCGAACAGCTCGCCGACCGCGACCCGGAACAGCTCGCGGCGCCGGATCGCCCGGATCGAGAGCACCGCCTCGTCGGCGTCGTCCTGTCGATCGGCGGAGGCCCTCATCCGCTCCAGGAGGGCCTCCGAGCCGAGCGGCGTCGGGTCCTCGCCGAGCATCCGCACGCCCTCGGGCTCGCGCTCGAGCAGGTCCGTGGCGTAGCGGGAGGTGGCCAGCAACCGGGCGAGCCGCTCCGCGACCTGACCCTCGTCGCGCAGCGTCTTCAGGTACCAGTGGGTCGAGCCGAGGCTCTCGCTGATCCGCCGGAAGCCGAACAGTCCGGCGTCCGGGTCGGGCGCGTCCGCGAACCACTCGAGCATCGCCGGGAGCAGCGCGCGCTGGATGGCCGCGGCCCGGGTGAGACCGCTGGTCAGCGCCTCGAGGTGACGCAGGGCGCCGCCGGGATCGGCGTACCCGAGGGCGGCGAGGCGCTGTCCGGCCGCCTCGGTGGTGAGTCGCGCGCCGGCCGCGGGCACCCGGGCCACGGCCTCGAGCAGTGGCCGGTAGAAGAGCTTCTCATGGAGTCGGCGTACCTCGCGGCGATGGTGCGCCCACGCCTCCTCGAGCGCGCGGGCGGGACCCTTCGTGAAGCCCATGCCCCGTCCGAGCCGCCGCAACGACTCGTCGTCGCTGGGTACGACGTGCGTGCGGCGCAGGTGCTGCAGCTGGATGCGGTGCTCCAGGGTGCGCAGGAACTCGTACGCCGCGTGCAGCGCCTCGCCGTCCTCGCGTCCGACGTACCCGCGCGCGGTGAGGGTGTCGAGCGCCGACAGGGTGCCCGGGGCCCGGAGGTGCTCGTCGGTGCGACCGTGCACCAGCTGCAGGAGCTGGACGGCGAACTCGACGTCCCGCAGCCCGCCCGCGCCGAGCTTGAGCTGGCGGTCCGCCTCGCGCGCCGGGATCGTGTCCAGCACCCGGCGTCGCATCGCCTGGACATCGCCGACGAAGCCGTCGCGCTCGGCGACCTGCCAGACCATCGGCTCGACCAGCGACAGGAACTCGCGCCCGAGAGCCAGGTCGCCGGCGACCGGCCTGGCCTTGAGCAGGGCCTGGAACTCCCAGGTCTTGGCCCAGCGCTCGTAGTAGACGCGGTGGCTGGCGAGGGTCCGGACCAGCGGCCCGGCCTTGCCTTCCGGGCGGAGGTTGGCGTCGACCGGCCAGATCGTGCCCTCGCGGGTGTGCTCCGAGCACACCTGCATGAGAGTGGACGCGAGCTGGGTGGCGACCTGGGCGGCCACCGCCTCGTCGACCCCGTCGGCCGGCTCGAAGACGTAGAGCACGTCGACGTCGGAGACGTAGTTCAGCTCGTGCCCCCCGCACTTGCCGAGGGCGATCACCGCAAGGCGGGTGCGGCCGGGATCCGGGACCCGGGCCCGGGCGGTCGCGAGCGCGGCCTCCAGCGTGCCGGCAGCGAGGTCCGACAGCTCGGCCGACGCGTCGTCCACGCCCAGGTGGTGGGCCAGGTCGCGCGCGGCCAGGCGGGTGAGCAGCCGCCGGTACTCGACGCGCAGGGCGTCGACCGCCTCGGCAGCCGGCAGCGACGCCGTGGGCTCGTCGTTCGTGGGGTCGGCGCCGACGGCCTCCAGCAGCGCCGCTCGTACGGCGTACGCGGCGGGGCGGGTGGAGCCCAGGAACGGGTCGGCGAGCTCTCGCCACTGGTCGGGGTGCCGACAGAGATGGTCGGTCAGCGCCTGGCTCGCGCCGAGCACCGACAGCAGACGCATCGCGCTGCCCTCGTCGTCGGAGAGCTCGGTGACCAGTCCCGGCTCGGCGCGTTCGGCCAGGCGGACCAGACCCGCCAGGGCCTGGTCCGGGTCGGCGGTGCGGGCCAGCAGCGCCACCAGCGGATCGGCCGCTTCCCCGAGCCGGGCGAGCTCGTCGGCGGCGCGGGCGGAGTCGCCGAATCCCAGCCGCAGCAGCCGGGTGCGCGCGGAGTCGCTGCGGGGGCTCACCGCGTCAATCTACGGCCGAGGGGCTTGCGCCGCGTCCTCGATCTGGTGCAGGCTATTAGGAAACTTTCCTGTTCAATGTGGTGACGTAGATGGGGCGAGCAGCCGTCCGACCTCTCGGCGCGGCGCTGGCCGCCCTGCTCGCCGGAGGGCTCATGGCCGGCCCCGCTGCCGGACCGGCCCTGCCGTGGACCGTGCCGGCACCCGGCACGACCCACGGACTGGTCCGGGTCAACCAGCAGGGCTATCTGCCCGGCGAGCCCAAGCAGGCGCGGTTGATGACCACCGCGCCGGTCCAGGACGCCCGGTACCGCGTCACCGACCACTCGGGGCACGTCGTTCTGCGTGGTCGCGTGCCCGCGCGCTCGACCGGGTCGTGGAACGCACGCTTCCCCGCGGTGTACCGACTGGAACTGGGCCGGTTGCACAGACCCGGTCGCTACCGCATCGAGGCGACCGGAGAGGTCACCGCCCGCTCCCCCTGGTTCCGGGTACGCCGGGCCGGCGACATCTTCGGCCGGATCCTGCGCGCCGGCGTGGCCTTCGACCGGAACCAGCGCGACGGCGCAGACGTCGTCGCCGGTCCCCTCCACCGTCGGCCTTCGCATCTCCACGACCGGCGGGCGTTCCTCTACCGGTGGCCCCGGATGCAGCGCGGCTCGGACCTGATCCTCGACCGGCGCCTGCACCGGATCGGTGGGCCGGTGGACGTCTCGGGCGGTTGGTTCGACGCCGGCGACTACCTGAAGTTCACCCACTCGACGGCCTACAACGACGTGCTGCTGTTCAGCAGCGCGCGCCTCCTGGGCCCGCGCGCGCCGCGACGGCTGGTCGCCGAGGCCAGGATCGGGCTGACGTGGCTGACGAAGATGTGGGACGCGAAGCACCGGACCCTGCTCCTGCAGGTCGGGATCGGCTCGGGCAACCGGGCGGGGACGTTCCGCGGCGACCACGACCTGTGGCGGCTGCCCCAGGCCGACGATCGGGACACTCGGCATGCCGACCGGTTCGTCTCGCACCGGCCCGTCTTCCGGGCCGCGACCCGGGGTCACCCGATCAGCCCCAACCTCGTCGGTCGGGTGTCGGCTGCCTTCGCCCTGGCTGCCCAGCTGGACGCCGCCAGCCACCCCGTGCGAGCCCGGAGCGAGCTGGGCCGGGCGCGTCTGCTGTACGCGCGGGCCGCGACCAGGCATCCGCCCCACCCCCTGGTCACCGCACTTCCGCACGCGTTCTACCCGGAGTCCACGTGGAGGGACGACATGCAGCTCGGCGCCGCGGAGATCGCGCTGGCGTCCCACCGGCTCGGACAGCCCGCCACGCGCTACCTGCGGGAGAGCGCCCACTGGGCCCGCGGGTTCATCGCCGAGCACAGCACGGACACGCTCAACCTCTACGACACGGCCGCGCTGGCCGACTCCGCCCTCGCCGACGCCCTCGGCCGCCTGCCGCACGGTCGGCTGGCCGTCAGCCGCGCCGACCTGGTCACCGACCTGCGCCGGCAGATCCACCACGGGCTCGCCCACTCCCGGCACGACCCGTTCGGGGCCGCCGAGCCCGTCGACGAGTTCGACGCGAACTCCCACACCTTCGGCCTGATCGCCACCGTCGCCCTCTACGACCGGCTCACGCACAGCCATCGCTTCCAGGGCTTCGCCAGCCTCGAGCGGACCTGGCTGCTCGGGGGCGACCCCTGGGGCGTGACCGCCATGGTCGGCATCGGACACAGGTTCCCGCTCTGCATGCAGCACCAGGTCGCCAACCTCTCGGGGACCCTGGACGGCACACCTCCGATCGACGTCGGGGCGGTGGTGAACGGCCCCAACGGCAGGGGCAACTTCGACGGCGGCCTGGGCGGGTTCCAGACCGGGATGCGACACTGCACGGCCGCGTCCCGACGGCTCGATCGGTTCGACGGACACGGCAGCCGGTACGTCGACGACGTGCGCTCCTGGCAGACCGACGAGCCGGCGCTCGACATGACCGGTGCCGCGGTGATCGCGGCCGCCGCCGAGCTCCGCCTCCATCCCCACACCGGGCTCGGCCGATGAGACCGGGGACCCCACGGATGCTCCGCGGCATCAACGACCGGGCGGCCCTCGACCTGCTCCTGGAGCACGGGCCGCTCTCGCGCACCCGGCTGGGCGAGCTCACCGGGCTCTCCAAGCCCACCGCCTCGCAGCTGCTGAGCCGACTCGAGGCGGCGGGGCTCGTGGTCGCCAGCGGCAGCTCACGCGGCGGCCCCGGACCCCGCGCCCAGCTCTACGCCGTGAACCCCCGGGCGGGGCACGTCGCGGCGCTCGACGTCACCCCCGCGCGGATCGTCGCGGCGGTCGCCGACATCACCGGCCGGATCGTCGGGGAGCACGTGCTCCGCACGCCGCGACGTCCCGGTCCCGACGCGGTGACCAACGTGCTTTCAGCGCTCGAAGGCGCAGCCACCGCGGCCGGCGTCGACGCCACAGACCTGCTCCACGTCGCGATCGGCACGCCCGGCGCGTTCGACCCGCGGACCCGGCGACTGCGCTACGCCCGACACCTACCGGGCTGGCACGACGCCGACCTCCTCGACCGGCTGGCCGAGGCGGTCGCGGTCCCGGTCCACGTGGAGAACGACGTGAACCTCGCCGCCGTCGCGGAGCTCGGGTCCGGGCGAGCCCGGGGCGTTGACGACTTCGTGCTGCTCTGGGTGGACGAGGGACTGGGCGCCGCGATCGTCATCGGCGGCCGGCTCTACGGAGGCGTCACCGGCGGAGCCGGCGAGATCGGCTTCCTTCCCCTCCCCGGTACGCCGCTCGTGCGCGACGTACGCCGTGGCAACGCGGGTGCCTTCCAGGAGCTCGCAGGCGGTCCGGCGGTGCTCGCCCTGGCCCGCTCCCTCGGGCTCCGCGCGACCTCGGCCCCGGCCGCGGTCGAGGCCGCAGTCTCGACGCCGGAGCCCGGCGACCGGCTGCTCGCGACCCTGGGCCAGCGGCTCGCGGTCGGGATCGCCGCCCTGGTCGCGGTGCTCGACCCGACCCTGGTCCTGCTGTCGGGATCCGTGGCCCTCGCCGGAGGCGAGCGTCTCCGCACCGCCGTCGCCGACGAGCTCGGGTCCCTGGCCGCCGGCCGGCCACGCCTCGAGCTCGCCGACGTCCGCGAGGGACCGGTGCTCACCGGCGCCCTCCACACCGCCCTCGCCGCAGCGCGGGACGACATCTTCGACACGGTCAGACACCTCGCCAACCCGGGCAGCGCCCGGCCCGTCACCAGGAGAACACCATGACCCGACACCTCCGACGCCGCCTCGCCGGCACTGCCCTGACCGCAGCCCTGGCGCTGGCGTTGACGGCATGCTTCGGCTCGTCGAAGGGAGGAGCGAACGACAACCCGAACGCGGACGTGACGATCACGTTCTGGCACGGCTGGAGCGCCCCCAGCGAGGTGAAGGCGATCCAGGCGACCATCGACGCCTTCGAGAAGGTGCACCCCAACATCCACGTCAAGGCGGTCGGCAACATCACCGACGACAAGATCAACCAAGCCCTGCGGGCCGGCGGCCCGTCCGCACCGGACGTCGTCTCGTCGTTCACGACCGACAACGTCGGCGAGTTCTGCACGTCCCACGCGTTCGTCGACCTGACGCCGTTCCTGGAGAAGTCCGGGATCGACCCGACCACGACGTTCCCCGGCCCCCAGCTCTCCTACACCCAGTACAACGGCGACCAGTGCACGCTCCCGCTCCTCAGCGACGCCTACGGGCTGTACTACAACAAGGACATGTTCAAGGCGGCCGGCATCAGTGGGCCCCCCAAGACGATGTCGGAGCTGGACGCGGACGCCGTCAAGCTGACGAAGGAGTCCGGCGACACCTACTCCCAGCTCGGCTTCCAGCCCGACTACCACTTCTACGAGTCGACGATCACGCACTTCGCCGCCCAGTGGGGCCCGACGTACTTCACCTCGGACGGCAAGTCGAACGTCGGGAACGACCCGGCGCTGAAGTCCGCGATGGAGTGGCAGAAGAACCTCGTGGACAAGCTGGGCGGGTACTCCCGGCTGGACAAGTTCCGCACGTCGGCCGGCGAGGAGTTCAGCGACAACAACGCGTTCATGACCGGCCAGGTGGCGATGATGATCGACGGCGAGTGGCGCGCCGGCATGATCGACGACTCCAACAGCAAGGTGCACTACGGCGTGCCCCCTTCCCGGTGCCGGACGACCAGGCCGACCAGTACGGCAAGGGCTACATCACCGGCACCATCGTCGGTATCGCCAGCACCAGCCAGAAGCAGAACGCCGCGTGGCGGTTCGTGCAGTACCTGACCACGAACACCGAAGCGGTCGTCAACTTCGCCAACGCGATCCACAACGTGCCGTCCACGGTGGACGCACTGGCCTCGCCGGATGTCAGTCAGGACCCGAACTTCCAGGCCTTCCTCGACATCGCGGCCAACCCGAACAGCAACACCACGC